>SFJA01000085.1 GCA_004556005.1 Bacteroidales bacterium
ATTTCCGAACGGTATTCAAAATGCGAATCAATATAGATTGAAGTAGTGTCTATCTTGCTGATTGACAATACGTCAGGAACTCTTACGCTGGCCTCTGCCAATACTGTCGTCCTTCCTTTAGCCTTTATGCTCAGTTCATCACCGGGATTTGCCTTCTGACTGCTTCTCCAATTTGTTCCCATCCCGTCCGTTACATATTGTTCAAGCGTTGTCTTGTTGCCGTTTATATATAGATCACAATATTCAATTTCCTTGTTAATTGACTGTCCGTCATCATATTTGTTTATCGGAACAGCCACTTTTGCCGATAATGTGGGATATGACAGTTCATCCATGGTACATATGATATTGAGCCTGTCAGGTTCTGAAGAAACATCGTCAAGATCAAACTCGTATTCGCAAGAACACAGAAATACCGAAAGTACAGCTGCCGCAAAGGCAAGAATGCGATGATTATGATTGGAGGATGTCATTTCCGACTAGAATTTTAAAGTGTAAGAAATTGAAGGAATGATAGGTATGATGCCAATAGCAACACCTTTGTACTTGCCTGTCGCTTCGGTTTCTTCTAATCCTGTATCAGGATTGATGGCAGTGACATAAACAGGCTCTATGCTCGCAAAGAAAGGATTCATACGGCAATATGCATTGTAAAGACTGATATTCAACACCTTATCCCTGCCCATCCTGGTCTTTCCGTACCAGTTGAATCCCAGGTCCAGACGGTGATATGAAGGAAGTCTGAGAGAGTTGGGCTTGCCGTAAATCTTTGTATATAAACCATATTCGTTATAAATAAGATGGCTTTCCCCGGTCATGTTGTTTCCGCTATGGAAATGCCATCCTCCGTAAAGCTCGAACTTCTTGCCGAAGCGGTAATTGACCATAATGTCAATCTTGTGCCTGTTGTCATTACGATCCGGATACCAGTTAAAGTAGAATTCTTCAAAGAACCTCTGGCTCCAGGAGAGGGTGTAGCCGACGGAAGCGGTGAGCGGGCCGGATTGCAGTTCGGCGAGGGCCTCGAGACCCCAGGAACGCCCGCGACCTTCGGTGAATTCGGTCTCCCAGGTGTGAATCGGCGGGTAGAGGGACGCGACGCCGCCGTATTCGTACAGATGCTCGAGTGTCTTGTACCAGCCCTCTACGGTCAGGTCCAGTCCGAAAGGCAGCCGGGAGTAAAATCCGGCCGCGAACTGCTTGGAGTGTATAGGTTTGATCTTGGCAGTGGACGGCATCCAGGTGTCGGTCGGGAGGTCGAGGTAGGAGGTTGCAATGCTGTGGTCGGACTGGTTCATTTCAGTGTAGGAGAAGCGGAAGGAACTGCTCGGGCCGCATTGAGCCTTGAGCGACACTCTCGGTTCGAGAAATGCATAAGTCTTTGATTTTGTGTGAAATATGCTTGCTCTGGCACCTATGTTCGCCTTGATGAAGGAAAAGAGCGAAAATTCATCTTCAAGATACAGAGAGCCTTCGACTGCGTCATAGAAACACGATTTTTCTGTTCCGTCGTCATACTTGTAACCTGGAACTTTCAACTCAAGTCCGGAAGTGATTTCCGGGCTGTAGCTTTTGTAGAGCATTTCGCCTCCGAAACGCAGTTGCTGAGAAGATGAAGGGGTGTAAACGGCAAAGGCTCGGGCACCGGCAATGTCGCTCAGTGAGCGGGTAATCTGATTGACCGAGATATAGTTTTCGCCCTCATCCCAGGAGTCGTCCTCCACTGAAATGCCTATGTGGCCGAAATTGCGCGAAAAGAATGCTGAACTTTCGAGATACCATTGTTTAGAAATGCTATTGTGCCAGCTGAGAACGGAAAGCAGGTTTCCCCAGCGAACATCCGTTCCCGTCTTGGTATATCCTTCGTATCTATTTCCTTCCTCTTCAAAGAAGTTTCTTTCCATCATACTCATCCTCATCTTGTCAAGTCCGCCGTACACATTGAATGTCAATACGTTATCTTTGGAAAACCTGTGACTTATGCCGGCATTGAAGTCAGAAAAGTGATATGCAGCCGAGACCTGTTCGGCCTCTTCTCCATATTCGCGTCTATTGTTCCAGTTCAACAATGCAATGAGGGGAGTGGTAAGAATGTCGGTCCAGCTGCGTCTCAGGGCAACGTTGAAAGAGGTTTTACCCTTGATTATCGGACCTTCAAACTGTATCCTTCCGTCAGCGGAACCCAGAGAAAAGCATCCTTTGAACTTTTCATAGTCTCCTTCCCTTAAGCGCACGTCGATAACGGAAGAGGCCCTTCCGCCATATCGTGCCGGAAAGCCGCTTTTGTAAAAGTCAACGGATTCGGTGACATCAGTATTGAATGCGGAAAAAAGTCCGATGAGATGGGTGGCCTGATAAATGGGGGCACCGTCAAGCAGAAAGAGGTTGTCGCGCCCGTCGCCTCCGTGCACGTACAGTCCTGACATCAATTCGCTTCCGGCTGCCACTCCGGGCAGGGTCTGCAAGGTCTTTATGACATCGGGGGAGCCGAAAAGGGCATAACCTCGGTTAAATTCTTCTGCGTCAATCCTTTTCAGACCGGTCTGACTTGCAGCATCACCGAATCGTCTGCGGTCGGTGGTGACCCTGGATGCCGTAAGAGTGTCTTTCCGTTCAGTTTCCTGGCCATAGGAGCTTATCACTGACAGCAACAGAAAGGATATTGACAATAGACGTTTTATTGTGTTCATAATGCGCGAAGATACTACGAATTTTTGTACATTTGTAAAATATTAGATTTGCGTTATGACACAGGATGAACTTTTCAAGGTATTGGTAGCCCATTGCAAGGAATATGGGTTTATTTTCCCTTCCAGCGAAATATATGACGGACTGGCAGCCGTTTACGATTATGGTCAGATGGGAGTGGAACTCAAGAACAACATAAAGCAGTACTGGTGGCAGGCGATGACCCGCCTCAACGAAAACATTGTGGGCATCGATTCCTGCATTTTCATGCACCCTCGCATCTGGGAGGCTTCCGGTCACGTGAGCGCATTCAACGATCCTCTCATTGACAACAAGGACTCGAAGAAGCGTTACCGTGCCGACGTGCTCATCGAGGATTATCTCGGAAAGATTGAGGAAAAAATCAACAAGGAGGTTGAGAAGGGTCGCAAGAAGTTCGGCGAGTCGTTCAACGAGGAGCAGTTCCGCGCAACCAACCCCAACGTGCTCCGCGAGCAGGCGAGATATGATGAGGTGCACAAGCGCTATATGGCCGCCGAGGCTGCAAGCGATTTTGCCGAGTACCGTCAGATAATAATAGATTGCAACATAGTATGTCCTATCAGCGGAACCTGCAACTGGACCGACGTAAGGCAGTTCAACCTTATGTTCAAGACTTCGATGGGCAGCACGGCAGACTCTTCCAACATCATTTATCTGCGTCCGGAGACCGCCCAGGGCATTTTCGTGAACTATCTTAACGTGCAGAAGACCGGACGAATGAAGATTCCTTTCGGTATCGCTCAGATAGGAAAGGCATTCCGCAACGAGATTGTCGCCCGTCAGTTCATATTCAGGATGAGGGAGTTCGAGCAGATGGAGATGCAGTTCTTCATCAAGCCGGGAACGGAACTCGACTGGTTTGCAAAATGGAAGGAGCAGCGTATGAAGTGGCACGTCAACCTTGGTATGGGTGCGGAGAACTACCGCTTCCACGACCACGAGAAACTCGCCCACTATGCAAATGCCGCCACCGACATAGAATTTAACTTCCCGTTCGGATTCAAGGAACTCGAGGGCATACACAGCCGTACCGACTTCGACCTCGGCAACCACCAGAGGTATTCGGGCAGGAAAATCGAGTATTTCGATCCGGAAGAGAACCGCGCATATACCCCTTATGTAGTAGAAACCTCCATAGGTGTGGACCGTATGGTACTTGCAGTGCTCAGCCACTCGTACAAGGAGGAAAAGCTCGAAAACGGCGAGACCCGCACGGTGCTCAGCATACCGGCTCCGCTCGCACCGGTCAAGGCTGCGGTGCTTCCTTTGGTCAAGAAGGACGGTCTGCCTGAGTTTGCCCAGAAGGTTATGGACGAACTCAAGTACGACTTCAACTGCCAGTACGAGGAAAAGGATTCCATCGGCAAGAGATACCGCCGTCAGGATGCAATCGGTACGCCTTTCTGCATCACCGTTGACCACCAGTCCCTCGAAGACGGATGCGTAACTGTACGTGACCGCGACACGATGCAGCAGGAGAGAGTACCTGTAAGTGAGCTCAGGGCTATGATAGACCGCAAGGTAAACCTCAACAACCTCCTGCGCAATCTTTAATGAAAGAAAGGACTTTTGCTGACATAGGCCGTGTAGAGGCCATACGCTTATTGTTCGAAGGCAGCGCTTACACTGCCTTCGCTGATACTGTGCACTGCAGTGCTACCGGGGCAGGGGACAGCATTGCCAGCGCCTCACGCCTGCTCATCGAAGGTACTGACTTTGACCTCACTTACTTTCCGCTGGAGCATCTCGGATACAAGGCGGCAGTGTCGGTCATAGGAGAACTGCTTGCCGACCTCGCCAGACCGCATACCCTTTCGATAGTACTGGGAATCTCGGCAAAACTTGACTTTCCTCAGGTACAGAAACTTTGGAAAGGAGTACTTTCCGCCGCCGGCAAATTCGGAGTCAAGGAACTTGCACTTGACCTTATACCTTCGCATAACGGATTGAGTATCAGTGTAAATGCCAGCGGAATCAAGAGCAAGATTACAGCCGTGAGACAGCCTGCGCCAAAAAGCAAGGACCTGCTTTGCGTAAGCGGTCCGCTCGGTGCAGCATATCTGGGTCTTCAGGTTCTGGAAAATGAAAAGCGAAATTTCGAGCATTCGGAACTGAACAAGGACAAACTCGAAAGGTACAAGATGCTTGTTAGCGCCTACCTTCATCCGGAACTTCCGTCAAACATAGTCGGAGAACTGGAAGACAGCGAGATTTACCCAAGCGCAGGCGTATTTGTCACCCGTGGACTTTCCGATGCTCTTCTCAGGCTGTGCCGCAGCACTTCTCTGGGAGCCAAGGTCTATACCGACAAGATTCCTTTCGAAGGAGGCAGTTTCGACCTGGGAAGGGAACTGGACCTTGATCCGATATCCGCGGCGATGAATGGCGGCGATGACCTGAGGTTGCTCTTCACCGTTCCTATATTGAAGATGGAGAAGTTCAGACACGACTTTCAGACGTTTGACATAATAGGTCATCTTGCCCTGCCAGAGGCAGGCTGCTCGCTCGTGACACCGGAAGGTGCCGAACTGCAGGTTACCGCACCAGGATGGAATACTAACCAAGACTATTAATAACATTATGAACATCAAGAAGTTATTTATTTCTGCGGCATTGATGCTTGCAGCTTTTGCTTCCGTTGCCAATGCTCAGGAGGAGAAAAAGTACATAGAGCCTCTCGAGGACGGCGTAAAACAGAGAATCCGCGATTGGCAGGACCAGAAGTTCGGTCTGTTTATCCATTGGGGAACCTACAGCGTGACCGGAGTCATTGAGTCCTGGTCGCTCAATCCGCGACATATCGACTGGTGCTACAAGTTTCGTCCTCAGGATATGAGCTATGAGGAATATGTCAGGTCGTACGAAAATCTCATCACGCAGTTCAATCCCGTGTCCTTCGACCCGGAGACCTGGGCAAAGGCCGCAAAGTATGCAGGAATGAAATATATGGTGTTTACCACCAAGCACCACGACGGCTTCAACATGTTCGACACGCAGCAGAACGACTACAAGATTACTTCGGACCGTTGTCCTTTCCACACCAGTCCAAAAGCCAACATTGCAAAGGAACTGTTCGACGCCTTCAGGGCTGAAGGAATAATGCCGGGAGCATATTTCTCCATAGCCGACTGGTACAACGATGATTTCTGGTGGGACTATTTCCCTCCGCAAGATTCGTATCCGAACTATCCTATCGACAAATTCCCTGAAAAATGGAACAGGTATCTCGACTTCCTCAACGCCCAGGTTGACGAACTTACCGGCGGCGAATACGGTGACCTGCAGATGCTCTGGTTCGACCTTGCGACCACCATCCCTCTGGACAA
>SFJA01000019.1 GCA_004556005.1 Bacteroidales bacterium
GCTTTCACCGATTGTGGGGACGAATTCTCCTGCGGCTCGGTGGAGGCCCTGCTTTCCCGAACCTGCTTCTGCCCCGGAAATGCTCTTTCCGTGCTGCCAAAGGCAATCCCCGTAGCCTACTCGTTTCCGGCAGGCCACGGGGGTCGCAATGTGCCTCTAGTCGAGGGCTGTAGCTATGTGCTTGAAACCAAAGGACTTGACTGCTCGCTCATCCCTGCGGGGGAATAGCGGCTCGTCACCGTCCTCCTGGCTCTGCGCTTTCGCTACAGAGACTTCTCGATACGGTGATGTCCCGGACCGAATGCGGTGCTTGAGCTTTCTCCCGGAAGGGTCACGCTTGCGTGGGCCCCCTCAGGAATGGAGAATTCCCACACCCAATTCTTATCTTCGTACCACCATTCGCTGCTGACAGGGCCGGCGTTTGTATTTAAACTTGCCTTGACATATCCGAGTCTGCGGTCTGGAACCGGTTTCATTATTATGTGTCTGAATCCCGCTTCAGCAGGGTCGCTGGAGATTCCGGCAGCGGTTTCCCAAATCCACTCGCAAACACATCCGTACGCATAGTGGTTGAAACTGTTCATACCCTTGGGACCCATACCCTGATCAAGCATATAGCTGTTCCAGCGTTCCCATATTGTTGTCGCTCCGTTGTCGATTGAGTAGAGCCAGCTTGGGTTTTTGTGCTGAAGCAAAATCTCGTAGGCAAGGTCAACCATACCGTTTTCCGTGAGGGTTGACATCAGTATCGAAGTTCCGAGGAAGCCTGTCTGAAGGCAGTTGCCCTTGTCCTCGATATTCTTACGCAGACGGGCGCATACATTGCTCTTTGCCTCACCGCTCACAACTCCGGCGCGAAGCTCGAACAGGGCAGGGGTCTGCATTGTGTTGAGTATCTGGCAGTGGAAGTTTCCCTTCTCGTCGATGAATTTTTCCCTTATGTACTGCCTTGCCTCTTCTGCCATCCTTGCATAGCGTTCGGCATCCCTGCCGGATGCACGTGCCATATCGCTCATCATATCTGCATTTGTTGCCCAGTAGCAGGCGGAGAGGAAGTTCCAGTAAATCAGCGCATCAGGCGTAGGGTGCCTGTTGCCTTGCTTATCCCATATGTAAGCCTTCCTCGAACAGCTCTCGAGCGGTTCGTAGCTCAGCCAGTCAGCCCATTGACGGTCGCCGTTCTCTTCCAGGAGCGTCTTGTGATCGTATTTGGTATCGTAGATGTGCTGCATGAACCTGTCCATGGCTTCCCAGTTCTCATCCACTATGGAAACGTCGTCGAACTGCTTCCAGACCGTCCAAGGAACGATGATTCCGGCATCAGCCCATCCAAGTCGCATCATAGAGGTAGGCTCTGCACCATACTGAGCCAGAGGAGCAACTCCTGGGAATCCTCCTTTTTCGTTCTGAGTGTCCCTCATATCCCTCATCCATTTGTGGAAGAATCGCCTTGTATCGGCAAAGAAAGTTCCGGTTTCGGTAAATACCTGGGTGTCGGCGGTCCATCCCAACCTCTCGTTTCGCTGCGGACAGTCGGTGCTGACGGACAGATAGTTCGAGCGCTGTCCCCATAAGGTATTGCTGATCAACTTGTTGATATCTTCGTTACCGGTCTCCAGGAATCCTCTCCTCAGGTCTTCCGAAATCGATGATACCGGAACTGAACGCAGTGAACTGATGCGGACCTTGCCAGTACATTCTATTGACGCGAAACGGTAGCCGAAGAAGGTGCATTCAGGCCTGTAGCTGACATAGTCCTTGTCTCCCGCAAAAGTGTAGATGGCCTTCATTCCATACTCCGGAATACGCAGGTTTGTCCTGTGGACGCTTCCTTCCGGTCCGTCCATTCCGCGGCTTTCCGCTCCGTTTCCGTCATTGAGCAGTTCCGCCGGCAGGAAGGTCAGTACGCTGCCCTCATCGGCCTTGAATACGAATTCCGGTACCGCGGCGCAGTTCTGTCCGAAGTCAACGACCAGCTTTTCTCCCGGGTTGAGCTCGATTACGTCACCGTCGGAGTACTCGCGCTTGATGACAACCTTGCCGTATTGCCCTACGGTGTTGCCGCTTACCTCTTCCCAGACATACATCTTCTGCGGCGCGAGTTCGATGTCTTTGAGCAGATATATCTCGGCCCCTTCCGTAGGCACTATCTTACCTTCAAATTCCCTGTTTATTTCGGGGGTGCCGAGTTTTTCGGGTGTAAGATATCCCGGAAGAATGCGTGCATCATACTCTTCTCCGTCAAATATCGCGGCGTGGGTTACAGGACCCGCAATGCCGGCTTTCCAATCCTTGCAGTTGGTGCCGAAATACTCCTTGCGGCCGTCAGAATAGCAGAGCTCAAGCACGCCGCGGAATGCGGGTTTCTTTCCTATCATACCCTCGTTGTTCGGAGGCGTGACGATCTTGTCGGCCCACCATCCCGGGGTGGACTGCACGGCAAGGCGGTTTGAAGCCCCTTTCTTGCAAACAAAGACGTCGGTGATGTCGTAAGTGAAGGAAACCTTGGTCTTGCCGTAATGGGTGAAACCGGGCTTGAGTATCTCTTCGCCTATCTCCTTGCCGTTAACGTAAAGCCTGTATACTCCGAGTCCCGTGGTCATCCATTTCGCGCTGACAACTTTCTTTGCATTGACTGGGTCGCATACGAACCAGCTGGCTCCGTCTGCTGCCCTTTCGTTTCCTCCGACAATCTTGCCGGTGATTACTGGAGCGTCTGCGGCCGAAATCCACTCGGACTTCTCCCAGAGAGCCCCCTCAAGGGCGGGGATGAGTTCGCCGTATTTCTGATCCATCCCGTAGCAGATGCTTCCAGCCAGGGTCGCAACAGTCAGGGCGGCGCTTGATAAAAATTTGAATCTCATTGTGTTATACTTTTAAAACATTAATATTCCACATAATGCGGCGAGTGAGGCTCCAACAAGCGGACCCACTACGGGAATCCAGCTGTACTGCCAGTCGCTGCCTCCCTTTTCCTTTATCGGGAGAACGAAATGTGCAAGGCGCGGGGCAAGGTCTCTGGCAGGATTGATGGCGTATCCCGTAGTTGCGCCCAGAGACATGCCTATGGACATTATAAGCATTGTGACAGGAATGGCTCCAAGGTCTCCCATTCCCACTGCAGGGGTGTTGCCCTTTGTTGAAAATGCCAGGATGCAAAGCACGAGAAGCCAGGTTCCGACTATTTCGCTCAGCAGGTTTGTCCATTTGTTCCTGATGGCAGGTGCCGTGCAAAAAACTCCCAGCTTGACTGACGGGTCCGGAGTGGCGTCAAAATGATCCTTGTAAATCAGGTAAACCATTACTGCTCCGCAGAATGCCCCTATCATCTGGGCTGCGGCATACGGAAGCACCCAGGCCCATTTGAACTGTCCGGCTATTGCCAGACCGAGAGAAACAGCTGGATTGAGGTGCGCTCCAGAAATAGGACCTGCGATAAAGACTCCGCACATAACGGCAAAGCCCCAGGCCATGGTGATGACAACCCATCCGGATCCCTGAGCTTTGGTCTTGTTGAGGCAGCAGCCTGCAACGACTCCGTCTCCGAGCAGTATGAGTATGAATGTGCCTATCAATTCGAAAAGGCATGATTTGAGTAACATAGGTATAGTGTTTAAGTGATTATCTGCTCAATGCCCTCCTGACTGCATCGGCCCAACCCTTGCGGGCAAGTTCAATCTGCTGCGAATGTTGAGCCGTGAATGTCCTCTCAATCTGTCGGCTGCGCTTGAGCTCATCAAGATCCGACCAGATTCCGACAGCCAGACCGGCAAGGCAGGCGGCTCCGAGTGCCGTGGTTTCGGTAATAAGCGGGCGCTCCACGTCTCTTCCGATGATATCGGCCTGGAACTGCATCAGAAGGTTGTTGCGTGATGCTCCTCCGTCCACTTTAAGTATGGACAGACTTGTGCCCGCATCCTTTTCCATTGCCTGCACGATATCCATGGTCTGGAATGCAATGCCTTCCAGAGCGGCTCTCGCGATGTGGGCTGCTGTGGTTCCTCTGCTGATTCCATATATGATTCCCTGCGCGTGCTGGTCCCAGTAAGGGGCTCCCAGACCCGTCAGCGCCGGAACGAAATATACGCCTCCCGTGTCCGGAACGCTTGCTGCAAGAGCTTCGACCTCAGAAGATGAACGTATTATTCCGAGTCCGTCACGCAGCCACTGTACCACGGAGCCTCCGACAAATACCGATCCTTCAAGGGCATAACTGACCTTGTCGCCTAATTTCCAGGCAATGGTTGTAAGCAGCCGGTTTTTTGACATAACGGCTGTCTGTCCAGTATTCATCAGCAGGAAACAACCCGTTCCGTAGGTGTTTTTGGCGTCTCCGGCCTCGGTGCACATCTGCCCGAAGAGGGCGGACTGCTGGTCTCCGGCGATTCCGCCAATAGGCACCTCGTGTGCAAATATCGTGGTCTTGGTGTGCCCGTAAACCTCGCTGGAGGACCTTACTTCCGGCAGCATAGACTCCGGGATGCCGAACAGCTCCAGCAATTCCTTGTCCCAGCAAAGCTCGTGGATGTTGTAAAGCATTGTGCGTGAGGCATTGCTGACATCCGTCACATACACGTTGCCCTTTGTAAGCATCCATACCAGCCAGGTATCGACCGTGCCGAAGCGCAGCCTGCCTTGTTCCGCCTTCTGTCTTGCTCCCGGCACGTTGTCAAGTATCCATTTGATTTTGGTGGCACTGAAATAGGCATCTATGATAAGGCCGGTCTTGCTTCTTATCATATCGGTCAGGTTCTGCTCCTTGAGGGAGTCGCAGTACTCCGAAGTGCGTCTGTCCTGCCATACTATGGCGTTGTAAACCGGTTCGGAGGTCTCCGCATCCCATACTATCGTGGTCTCCCTCTGGTTGGTAATTCCTATTGCGGCGATGTCCTTTCCGTTTATGCCTATGGAACTTATCGCCTCGGCTATCACTGCGGCCTGCGAGGACCAGATTTCCATAGGATTGTGCTCCACCCGACCCGGCTTGGGGAAGTACTGGGTAAATTCTTTCTGCGCGCTTGCGCAGATTCTGCATTCACCGTCAAATACTATGGCCCTTGAACTGCTTGTGCCCTGGTCGAGGGCCAGAATGTACTTTTTCATATAAAATAAGTTTTAGTGTTCCCCAAATATACAAAAAAAGAAAGATGGCTACAAGTGTTTGCAGCCATCCTGTGATTATTATATCGGGGCTAAGCCTAGCCGGTAACTTTCTCGAGCCACTTGACCATACCGAGCATCACGCCCATTGAAATGAGGCAGATGACAAGGAATACGAGCCAGCAGTACTGAATGTCCCAGGCGTTGTACATCACTGGACCAAGCCAGATGAGCAGGTTTCCGAGTGCGGTGGCGCCGAGCCAAAGTCCCTGGCAGAGACCGAGCATGCTCTTAGGTGCGACCTTTGATACGAATGAGAGTCCGAGAGGGGAGATGAAAAGCTCCGCTACGGTCAGGAAGAAATAGGTCACGATGAGCACCCACGGACCGGCGAGCATTCCCTGACGGGTAGCATCGTCGAGAGCGCGGAATTCTTCACCTGAAGGATAGCCCATAACGGCTGAGAAGATGGTCAGGAAGAGGTATGCGCAGCCGGCAATTCCCATACCGATGGCAATCTTGCGAGGGGTGGAGATGACCTTGCCCTTGTTGGCGAGAGCGCCGAAGATGGCCATAATGATAGGGGTGAGCACAATCACGAAGAACGGATTGACAGCCTGCCAGATTTCCGGAGCAATTGAAGAGGTGTTGATGAAGTCGCGGGCAAACACTGACAGCGACTGTCCGTTCTGATGGAATGAGAGCCAGAAGAATACGGCGATGCCGAGCACTGCGAAGAGGGCGAGCATGCGCTGCTTGATTTCCTTGCCCATGGTTAGCTTTTCCTCGGCGGTGTATCCCTGTACTGCGGCAACTTCTTTCTTTGCAGGATTAGGGAAGCCCTTCTTGCAGAGGAAGAAGATTATGAGAGAGATGGCCATCGCAGCAACGCTGGCGAAGAAGGAGTAATGGATACCTGTGTTGAATACGTCAAGGTAGCTGGTGCAGAACTGTCCCACGGCATCGAGGTTTGCCATATCCACCGCTGCTCCGGTATTGGAAGAGGCGATGAGCGTTCCGAGGTTGGCGTCTACTTCTCCGGTGTTGAGGAACTTGTGGCAGAGGGCAGGGAGCTGCGCATTGTACACCATATCGTGTACCCTGAGCCACCAGCTGCGGAGCATAGGAGCAACGAACGGAGCAAGGAGTCCACCGATGTTGATAAATACGTAGAAGATCTGGAAACCGGAGTCACGCTTGCTCTTTGCGAGCTGAAGTTCCTTTTCTCCCTTCTTGGCTGCCTCAGCCTCGAGATTGTCATACATCTGGCCAACGATTACCTGGAGGTTGCCCTTGAACAGACCGTTGCCGATGGCGATGAGAAGCAGTGCGAAGCAGGTAAATACAAGCAGCATCGTGTGGTTCTCGGAGGTCGCCATAATAGGGAATGCGAGAGCCAGGTAACCGACTGCCATTACGATGAGGCCGGTCATGATGGTACCTTTGTAATTGCTTGTGCGGTCGGCGATTATACCTCCGACAAGTGACAATACATAGATGCCGCTGTAGAAGATGGAGTAGATTACGCCTGCCGTGCTGTCACTAAGACCGAACTTGGAACAAAGGAAGAGCAGCAGGACCGCGTTCATGATGTAGTAGCCAAACCTTTCGCCCATATTGCTCAGGGCGGCGGCTACAAGTCCTTTTGGATGTCCTTTAAACATTTCGTATTGGTTTTTGATA
The DNA here is from genome assembly GCA_004556005.1 of Bacteroidales bacterium. GTDB lineage: Bacteria > Bacteroidota > Bacteroidia > Bacteroidales > UBA932 > Cryptobacteroides. The sequence goes on from SFJA01000019.1 coordinate 6,784, forward strand.
TTGGAATCAGTTCACACTTTTACGGAATATCCTGCAAGATAATAAAAATTTATGTATTTTTGACCACCAATTCATATATACGATGGAGAAAAGCAACAACTATACTGAAAAACTGTCCCGTCTGCTATACTACGGCGCGATTGCCGCAATACTGTTCGTGGTCTGCAGATATTTCAGCAACGTGCTGATCTATATTATATTGTCCGGTGTGCTCAGCCTTATTTCACAGCCTGTGATGAGACTGCTCAGAAAGATAACTGTCAAGGGCCACCGAGCACCGGACTGGCTGCTTGCGGTCATTACCATATTCATACTCCTGCTCATTCTTGCAGCTGCCGTTTCCGGTATAGTGCCTCTGATCAGCGAAGTCGTGCGGGAAGTCAGCGCCCTTGCCAGCGGAACATCGCTCGGAACCATCTCCACGAGCCTTGCTAACATCAACCGTTTCCTTGTCGACAAGTTCAACCTTGCCCCGGGATTCAAGCTTGAGCAGATTCTTATCGAGCAGCTCCGCAATATCTTTGACTTTGGCAAGTTCGGCAACTGGATAGGCTCGCTTGCATCTGTCGTGGCAAATGCCGGCGTGGGCATATTCTCCGTCGTGTTCATCTCCTTCTTCTTTATCAAGGACGAGAGCTTGTTTACCCGTATTGTAAAGGCTCTCTCGCCTGACCGTATGGAAGAGAAAGTTACGTCTGCGATAGGGGACGTAGAGCACCTGCTCTCGCGTTACTTCATCGGACTATTCATCGAGATGAGCTGTGTCGGACTCATTGATTTTCTGGGACTTTGGGCCGTGGCCAGACTTGACTTCGAGACAGCGATAGGCGTGGGCTTCCTTGCAGGCCTGCTCAATGTCATTCCTTATCTCGGTCCTATCATCGGCGGCGTTGTCGGAACGGTGATGGGTGTCACCCTCCGCTACTGCAGCGGCGGTTCGCTCGGTCTTGACGTGAACTTCTGGGTCTTTGTCATCATACTCATAGCCATATTCGTCGTCGCCCAGATGGTTGACAATTTCTTCCTCCAGCCATTCATCTACTCGACCTCGATCCAGGCTACTCCGCTTGAGATTTTCATCGTGATGCTGCTTGCCGGCAACCTTGGCGGTATGTTCGGAATGGTTGCCGCCATCCCGGCCTACACCGTAATCCGTGTTATAGCCGGCCGCTTCTTCCCCGATGTCAAGTTCATAAAACAGCTGCTCGGCAAATAATGGGTTTTTCCGGCCTGCCAGACTTGCAAAATAATGAGGATGACCATTGTGGCCATCCTCATTAAGTGTTGTCTATTCGGCGGAAACGTAGGCTTCGTTGTGGACTCCTGCGACGGCGCGGCCGCTCGGATCGTTGAGATTCTTGAATGATGCATCCCATTCGAGAGCAACCGCTGACGAGCAGGCGACGCTCGGCACGCTCGGTACGCTGCGTGCGGCAGATTCGCTCGGGAAATGCTCTTCGAAAATGCTTCTGTAACAATACTCTTCCTTGTTCATCGGAGGGTTGATAGGGAAGCGCTCGGCAGCGTGCGCCATCTGCTCGTCGCTTACCGAAGACTCTGCAACCGCCTTGAGCGAGTCTATCCAGCTGTATCCGACTCCGTCGGAGAATTGCTCCTTCTGCCTCCAGGCAACGGACGGCAGCAGCATATCTTCAAAGGCCTCCCTCAGTATCTTCTTCTCGATCACTGAACCCGGGCACATCTTTGCCTGAGGATTGAGCCTCATTGCCACGTCAAGGAATTCTTTATCGAGGAAAGGAACCCTGCCCTCGACTCCCCATGCGGCGAGCGACTTGTTGGCGCGCAGGCAGTCGTACTGGTAGAGCTTGCCCAGCTTGCGGACGGTTTCCTCGTGCAGGTCGCGCGCTGACGGTGCCTTATGGAAGTACAGGTAGCCGCCGAAGATTTCGTCAGAACCCTCGCCGGACAGGACCATCTTGATTCCCATACTCTTGATTACGCGGGCGAGCAGGTACATAGGCGTCGATGCCCTGATGGTTGTAACGTCGTAGGTTTCAATATGATAGATTACGTCCCTAATGGCGTCCAGTCCTTCCTGGACGGTATAGTTCACTTCGTGGTGGACGGTTCCGAGAAATTCTGCCATCTCCTTTGCCTTCGCGAGGTCCGGAGCCCCCTTGAGACCCACCGCGAAGCTGTGCAGTCTCGGCCACCAGGCCTCGGTGCGGCTGTCGTCTTCTACGCGGTTCTGGGCGAAGCGGGCGGCGATTGCGCTGGTAATCGAAGAGTCTAGACCTCCACTGAGCAGCACTCCGTAAGGCACGTCCGACATAAGCTGGCGCTTGACCGCCGCAATGAGGGCTTCGCGAAGCTCCTGCACGTCAGCAGGATTGTCCTTGACCGCGTCATACTCGAACCAGTCGCGCTTGTACCAGCGCTTCATCTCTCCGTCCTTGCTCCAGTAGTAATGACCCGGAAGGAAAGGCTCGTAGCTGTCGCAGAATCCTTCCAGAGCCTTGAGCTCGCTGGCAACGTAAACGGTTCCGTCAGCGTCGTGACCAATATAAAGAGGGATAACTCCGATAGGGTCGCGGGCGACCAGGAAAGCGTCCTTTTCGCTGTCATAAAGGGCGAATGCATAGATTCCGTTTATGTCCTCGAGAAAGTCCAGACCCTTCTTTTCGTAAAGAGCCAGAATGACTTCGCAGTCCGAACCCGTGCTGAAAGAGTACTGGCCTGCAAGTTCATCCCTTATTGCCTGATGGTTATAAATCTCTCCGTTGACTGCCAGCACCTTGCTGCGGTCGGGAGAATACAGCGGCTGCCCTCCGGAAAGCGGGTCCACGATTGCCAGTCTCTCGTGAGCGAGAATGCAATTCTTTCCGGCATAGATACCGCTCCAGTCCGGTCCGCGGTGTCTGATCTTTGCCGACATCTTAAGAGCTTTTGTTCTCCAGTCAACTGAACAATCCTTCATTCCGAAGATTCCTACAAATCCACACATTTTTTTGAGCTGTTTTATTTGGTTACACTACATTTTCAACAAAAAAACCGGTCCTTTTCGGGGCCGGAACACTTCAACAAAGCGCGAAACTCAAATGCCGGCAGCTCACAACGAAAGATTCCGATTATTACCGGAAAGATTGAGATTACCGTTATTATTATTGTTCCGCTTCATTCTGTTTGCAATATTAGTCAAAACTTTTAATAAATCAAATATCGTTCTAATCATAATGGAGAATTTTTTTTACTAATTTTGTGCTGCAACTACATATAAATTGAACACGATGAAAAGAACATTCCTTATCAGTTTGAGCATACTTCTTTCAGTATGTGCGTTTGCCAATGAGAGGGTGAATCTGTGGCCTAAGGGCAAGATGCCTGATTATCAGGAACATCAGATCGGAGCTATGACCGATGTGTCAAGAAAGGAAGGATTCAGGCCGGAAAAGCATCGCAATCCTTATATAGAGTGGTATGACGCTCCTGAGGCCACCAGGCGCAACGGCTGCTGTATGATTCTCATTTCCGGAGGCAGTTACACCAGTTGCTGCGACGTCAATCTCATAAAGGAATGGTCCGAAAAACTCACCGAACTCGGATTCCAGTGCGTGAATCTGGTTTACAGGACCCCGAGACCCGAGGGGCTTCCAATCTATCAGAGCGCCTGGGAGGATGGACAGAGGGCAGTAAGACTTGTGCGCAACGATGCCGAGAAGCGCGGATTTGATCCGGAAAAGATAGGAACCATCTCCATGTCTGCCGGCTCGCATCTGGCTCTGCTGCTCGCAACAAGCTCACAGACAGCATCATACGCACCGATTGACAAAATTGACGAACTGCCTTGCCATATCAACTGGGCAATTGTCAACGCACCTGCATACGGCACCACCGATGCGGAGAACGGAACCCCTGCGACCCGAATGGGTTACGGAGTTGACGTCAAACTCAGCAGTGTCTTTAAATTTGACGAAAAGACCTGCCCTATGAGTCTGCACCACGGAGCGCGCGATGTATATGCACCTGAGACTTCCACCTTGGTTTACAGGCAGTTGCGCAGAATGGGCATTCCTGCCGAACTTCATCTCTATGCCGACAAGGGTCACGGTGCTTTCGGTTTTGAAAGGGGAGTCGAGTTTATGCGCCAGATGGGCTATATGGGTCCTCTCGAGCCTGAGCAGTACAATATGGACAGGGGAACCGATGACTCAAGGGCTGAAGTGATCAAGGAAAGCATCTGGCCGGAAGGCAAGATGCCTGACGTCCAGCCTAAACAGTGCGAGCCATACATCGAATGGCACTTACCTAAGAATCTGACTACCAAGGCAATACAGATAATCTACTCGGGCGGAAGCTATACCGGAAACAACCCTGACGGATTTGAGGTCGTGCCTGCACGCAGATATTTTAACGATAAGGGAATGACAGTCGTGACGCTCAAGTACCGCACTCCGCGTCCGGCTCCGCAGAGCGGGCTCGCCAAGCATACCACCGCTTGGCAGGACCTCCAGAGGGCCATCCGCCTGGTTCGCAGCGAGGCGGCTGAGCGCGGACTCGACCCGAATCGCATAGGCATTATGGGCTGCTCCGCCGGCGGTCACCTCACTCTGATGGGAACCACAAGCGCAAGACACCGCTCATACTGGCCAATAGACAAAATCGACGACCTTCCTTGCAATGTGCAGTGGGGCGTCGGAATCTACCCGGCATACGCACTCACCGACGGGCTCAACGCCCCGAACAAGCAGGGCGGCAACGAGGACGATGCCGTTCTCGCTCCCGAATTCTCTTTCGACAAGGACACTGCTCCTATGGTGTTCTTCCACGGCGATGCAGACAATTGGGCAGCGATGAATTCGGTCAAGTGCTGGGAAAAAATGCGCAGTATGGGCATTCAGTGCGACCTGCACACGCTTGCGACCCGCAAGCACTGTTTCCAGCAGTACAGCTCGCCGGGGACCGGAAGCTACACATATCTGGACCAGGTTTGGGACTTCCTGACAAGGAAAGGATTTAACAAATAATGATATGAACGAAGTCATAGCAAACATAATGGCACGCCGGAGCTGTCGCAGCTTCGATCCGGACAGGATGCCGCCGAAAGATATCATAAGACAGATAGCCGAGGCCGGCACCTGGGCCCCTACGGGCAAGGGATACCAGTATCCTATCATAATTGCAGTGACTAACCGCGAACTCAGGGACAGGATCAGCCGTATGAATGCCGCCATACTGGGCACCGAGTCCGATCCTTTCTACGGCGCTCCCTGTATGCTCATAGTTCTCGTAAAGCGCTGGCGGAACTCCGATTGCGACGGAGCCTGCGTTATGGAAAACATTATGCTCGCTGCCGAGTCGCTCGGTGTCAATTCGTGCTGGATCAACAGGGCGAAGGAAGAATTCGATTCCGAAGAAGGCAAGGCTATCCTGCGGGAACTGGGCATCGAGGGCGATTACGTGGGCGTCGGGCACGCTGCCCTGGGGTACACGACCAAGCCTATACCGGCTCCGAAGCCGCGCAAGGAGGACTATGTCATCTGGGCTGAATAGGGCTTTTGGTCGGCGTTTGTCCTGACTGTTAGCGTGCTGGCGGGGCTGGAGTTGAGAACCGGCCTGATATGTAAATATTTTGCTCAAAAACTTGTTTCTTTAGTGCTAAAACACTACATTCGTCTTTTGATAGCCACGAAATAATGAAGAACCTGATAGCTTTCTGCGCGGCTTTGGCCGTGCTTATGTTTTGTTTTACCCAAGTGAAAGAAACTGATAACTCGACAGAAGACTTATGAAACGATTATTGGCGACATCCCTGTCGCTCCTGCTTGTTTTCTCTGTATTTGCGCAGCCTAAACCGGGTTCTTTCGAACAGACCTGGCATAAGGGACCTCAGTGGCTGGAGAATGCGGTCATTTATCAGGTCTATCCTTCCTCTTTCAAGGATTCTGACGGTAATGGCATCGGCGACATCCCCGGTGTGCTTTCCAAACTTGACTACATAGAGAGTCTGGGAGTGAATGTCGTATGGTTCAACCCTCTGTTCGAATCCGGTTGGATCGACGGAGGCTACGACATCCTGGACTATTACAAGGTGGACAAGCGTTTCGGTACCAACACCGACCTCGTGACCCTCATAGACGAATGCCACAAGCGCGGCATCAAGGTTCTGCTGGACCTTGTTCCCGGCCATACCTCTATGGATCATCCCTGGTTCAAGCAGAGTATGCAGAAGGATGCCAATCAGCAGTACTCCGATTACTTTATCTGGAGTGATGTGCTTCCTGACGAGAAGGCCGAAAAGGACCTGAAGAAGATGCTTGCGTCAGAAAATCCTTTTCAGGATACCAGAGGAAAGTGGATGCTCGCCTCCGAGGTTCCCGGCGCAGTGCGCGCGAAATACTATATGAAGAATTTCTACGCCTGCCAGCCTTCACTGAACTTCGGCTTTGCCAATCCTGACCCAAACCATCCTTGGGAGCAGGGAGTAAACGATCCGGGTCCGCTTGCCGTGAAGCAGGAACTCAAAGACATACTTGCCTTCTGGTTCAGCAAGGGAGTGGACGGCTTCCGCGTGGATATGGCAAGCAGCATCATCAAGAATGACAAGGACAAGAGCGCAATCATCGCCTTCTGGCGGGAAATCCGCGGCTGGATGGATGAGAACTATCCGGACAGGATGCTGATGGCCGAGTGGAACAATCCGCGCTACTGTCTGGCTGCCGGCTTCAATGTGGATATGTATCTGAACTCCCAGGGCTCCAGCAACCGCCGTATGTACTTCGACAAGAAGCATCAGGCAGACGGAGGCGTATATTTCTCCCTCAACGGAGGCAAGGAGTCTCTCAAGGACCTTTACGGCAATCCTTGGCCGGAGGACAAAATCGACAGGAGTATGGATGCCGAGGCAATGCTGCTCAAGTATTATGACAGCTACTCCCAGAGCATCGACTGGACCAGGGATTGGGGCTACTTCGCTACCATTACCGGCAACCACGACCATCTGCGTCTCAATACGGGAGCGCGCAACAGTGCCGACCAGCTCAAGGTAATGATGGCCTGGGTGCTTACCCAGCAGCTTCCTATTCTGTATTATGGAGATGAAATAGGTATGCGCAGCCTCGCAGACCTTCCGAATGTGGAGGGTGCGAACCATAACGGCAAGGAGAGGTCCGGCGCCCGAACCCCTATGCAGTGGGATTCTTCCGCAAATGCCGGCTTCAGCACCTGCCCTGAAGAGCAGCTCTATCTCCCTATATGTCCCGAATGGACTCCTGCGACTTCCTGGCCTTTGTACAAGCAGTGGAAGGCGGACGGTGCAAAGAATCCTACCTCCAGGGGAATGATTACCGTCGAGAGTCAGGATGCCGACCCTTCTTCGCTTCTCAACTGGACAAGGCAGCTGATTGCCCTTCGCAAGAGCACTCCTGCCTTCTGGGGAAGCAGCATTTGGGAGCCTGTGATTACCAAGGGCCAGCCTTATCCTATGGTTTACAAGCGTTCCGACGGGAAGCAGAACTATCTGGTAGCACTCAACCCTACTTCTTCCTCCCGGAAGGTCGTGATTCCGGCTTGTGCCGACCGCAAGGTGCTCAGCACCGTTATGTCTTCCGGAAAGGCTTCCTACAAGCTCAGCCCTAAGGGGGATGTGATTTCTATGGGCCCTGTTTCGGTCCTGATCGTCAAGCTCTCCGGCGTGGCTAATGCTCCTGCAGAGGACCTGTGGTCGCAGGCAACGCATCATTGTTTCAAATTTTGAACAATATCTGAAATAATATGAAATATAATCTGCTAATCCCAACCGTCGCCTTGCTGATGTGCTGCTGTCTGTGCTGCACCAGCAAGAGTGCCGATGAGCAACAGGAGGGGGTACAACTCAGCCAAGTAAAACTCAATCCGAAGTCTCCTATTGAGTGTAAAGCCGGCCAAACTCTGAGTTGCTCCTTCATCTCGGGTTATGGCCCTTTGGCAACTGACGAAATCGTTCTCAGACGAGAGTCTATGGACGACGTCGTGTTGCCGATAAAGTCTGTTGAGCAGACTTCCTTCTCTTATACACTTCCGAAGCAATTCGATTTCGATACCTACAGTTTCTGCCTTCGAAGGGACGGGGCTCTGAGAGGTTTCGGAAAGGTGACCTATGTCCTTGAAGGCTCCCAGGGCTCGGAGGACCAGCCTATTGGGCCGGAGGAAGGAAGCACCGTATGGGGTCTTGTAAGTTGTGACGGCAAGGGTATCCCGGGAGTGGTCGTGTCCGATGGCGTGGAGGTCGTTGTCACCGACTCCAGGGGTGTCTATCAGATGGCATCCAAAAAAGAAATAGGCTATGTGTTCATTTCCGTTCCTAGCGGCTATGAAGCAGCCTCCATAGGAGTCCTGCCCCAGCTCCACAAACAGCTCACAAAATCCTCTTATGTGTGCGAGAGAGTGGATTTCATTGTCTATGAAAGCGGAGATCAGACCAAACACACTATGCTCTATTTCGGGGATATGCATATGGCCAACCGTACCAAGGACAGGAGCCAGTTCCTAAGATTCACTTCCGAAATCAATGAGTATATGAAAGCCAATCCGGGAGCAAAGATCTATGCCATTACTCTCGGAGATATGACCTGGGACCTGTACTTGTACTCCAATGCTTACAGCTTTGACGAGTATCTGAAAGACATAAACGTCATCGATGGACTTCAGGTTTTCCATACCATAGGAAACCACGACCACGATATGAATGCGACCGGCGACTTCTATACGGCCGCCAGGTTCAGGGAGAAACTGTGCCCTAACTACTACTCGTTTAACGTGGGCGACATCCACTATGTGGTTCTGGACGATATCGAGTGCACCAATGCTTCCGCCTCTACGACTGACGGTGGCGTAAGGTCCTACAAGAACAATCTCACCTCCGAGATGCTTGCCTGGCTGAAGAAGGACCTTTCCTTCGTGCCCAAGACAACGCCTCTGGTGGTTGCTCTCCACGCTCCGGTCCACGACAGGAACGGAAATGCAAATCTGGGCAACAATGCGGTATTCCTCAGCCTGATATACGATTACAATACCACAATAGTATCCGGCCACAGCCATGTGCTTTACAATGTGGTCAAGAGCAATTATGTGGAACATAACAACGGTGCCATCTGCGCCGCCTGGTGGTGGGCAGGGAAGTATAACCCTACATTCAACATAGGAACCGACGGCGCTCCGAACGGATACCGCATCACTTCGGTAAACGGCAAGGAGCAGACCAGCCTGTTTAAAGCCATAGGACGCCCCGATAGCTACCAGTTCCGCGCCTACGACCGCAACTCCATCTGCATCAATGCGGCTAACTACGGCGTGCTGCAGGAAAGGGAGTCCATCCTTTTTGAGGAGGATTACGGTTCATATCGCACTGCGAGCAGCGCCAACGAGGTGATTGTCAATGTCTGGGATTGGGACCCGTCCTGGAAGGTGGAGATGTTCGAGAATGGCAAGGCGCTTACCGTCAGTCAGATGAGCGGTAGCTACGACCCGGCTTTCCTGATTGCCTACACCATTCCTAGGCTGCTGGAAAACAATGGCGTGACCTGGCATTCCAGCAAGACCAACCACCTGTTCAAGGCGAAGGCGGCTTCTGCCACTTCAAGCGTGGAAATCAAGGTTACCGATGATGAGGGACGCGTCTATACTCAGACAATGTCAAGACCTCTTGCTTTCAAAGCAGATTCATACAAATAGTATATTAATCACAATAATTATTAACCAAAAGTACTAGTCATGTTTAAGAAAGTATTTCACATTCTTAGTTTGACATTGCTGCTTTCACTCGGCTGCTTCGTCGCAGTTGCCCAGAACCGTACCGTCACCGGTAAGGTTGTGGACCAAGCCGGAGAAGCCCTTATGGGAGTGGCAGTGATTCAACAGGGGACAAGCAACGGTACTGTGACGGATCTGGACGGCTCCTTTGCGCTCCAGTACTCTGGCGGAGACGTTACTTTGGAAATCACTTCTCTGGGCTATGTGTCCAAGACGATGAGCATCCCTGCTGGAACAAAGACTGTAACTGTAGTCCTCTCCGAGGATACTACCGTGCTTGAGGAGACTGTTGTCGTGGGTTATGGTACCCAGAAAAAGGTCAACCTCACCGGTGCGGTAACGGCAGTCGAGGCCAAAGATCTTGAAGACCGTGTGTCTCACAACCTTTCAACTATGTTGCAGGGTTCAGTTGCCGGCTTTAACATTTCAACTTCATCGGGTAATCCTGGCTCTACCGGAACCTTGAATATCCGCGGTACCACTTCCATCAATAAAGCCGGTCCGCTCGTGCTCATCGATGGTGTGCCGGGAGATATCGACCGCGTTAATCCTGCCGATGTTGCCAGCATTTCCGTTATTAAGGATGCTTCCGCAGCTGCCGTTTACGGTGCGCGTGGTGCATACGGTGTTGTGCTCGTGACAACCAAGGATTCCAAGAGGGATGACGGCAAGGCCACAGTCCGTTACAGCGGACGCTGGGGCTGGGAAGAGCCTACCACCTCTACCGACTACGAGACCCGCGGTTACTGGTCTGCCTTTACTGTGGATAAGTTCTGGATGGCGGACAGCGGCAACAAGTACACCACCTACACTGACGAGGATATGATTCAGCTCCTCGCCCGCATCAACGATGTGACCGAGAACCCTGCACGTCCCTGGATAGTGGAAGATTTCCGCAAGGGCCGCAACCAGTGGGTTTACTATTGCAATACCGACTGGTATCACGAACTCTACAATGACCGGCACCCTGTCACCTCCCACTCGGTTTCCATCAGCGGAGGCAACAAGGATGTGAAGTATTATATCTCCGGCGGTTATGACCGTCAGACCGGTGTGGTCAAGGTCAACCCTGATGTATTCCAGAAATACAACCTGCGCAGCAAACTCGATTTCAAGATTAACAAGTATTCAAGGCTTTCCAACAACACCTCCTTCTATTCATCCACCTACGACTGGATCGGAGCAGGAGATGTCGAGGACTCTTTCGCTTATGCGAGCCGCCACGCACTTGCCAGCTTCCCTCTCAAGAACCCTGACGGAACCTGGACCTACGGTACTCCTATGATTGCCGGTGGTTACAATATTGCCAACGGCCGTCACATTATCTTCGGAGACGGCATAGACAAGAACACCAAGCGGCGCACTGACTTCTCCAACACCACCCAGCTGACAATCAAGCCTGTAGAGCAGCTTTCCATTGTCGGAAACTACACCTATAGACTCTATCAGAACAGGGATACCGGAAGGCTCTATCCTATGACCTACCGCAGATATCCTGATTCAGCACTGGAGTCCTACTCATCCGGTGCAGGTCTGAATGAACTCACGGAGAGTGTTGCTACTTATGTAAGGCAGTCGGCCAATGTTTTCGCTACTTACGAGGACACCTTCGCTGACGCTCATCACTTCACCCTCACTGCAGGTATGAATGCCGAGACCTATCACAGGAAGTCGATTTCCGCTTCCGGTCAGAACATCTCCACCCCATACCTCAACGACCTCAACCTCATCGCAACCGATGCCAACGGACAGGTAGTGACCAGCGCTTCAGGAGGTGCAACCAGCAATGCCCTGCTCGGTTTCTTCGCCCGTGCCAACTACGACTACAAGGGCCGTTATCTGCTCGAGCTTTCAGGCCGCTATGACGGTTCTTCACGCTTTGCTCCGGGTCATCGCTGGGGATTCTTCCCTTCAGCATCCGCCGGCTGGCGTATCAGCGAAGAGCCGTTCTTCGAGGACATCAAGGATATGGTCAATAACTTCAAGCTCAGAGCTTCCTTCGGCCGCCTCGGTAACCAGGAAGTCGCTGACTTCGCTTATCTCCAGGAAGTATCCTTCTACGATTTCAATACATCAGGACATTACAATTACAGTTTCGGCGAGAGTTCCATCAACGGCAAATACGCCTCCCTCTCCGCTCCTGTAAATGCCAACCTGACCTGGGAAACCGCAGAGCAGCTTGACCTCGGTGTGGATATTGCCCTGTTCGGCAACAAACTTGAGTTTACCGGGGATGTTTATGTGCGTAACACTCTCAATATGCTCGTAAAGGGAAGCAAGATTCCTGCAATCTACGGCGCAGACGCACCTAAGGAGAATTCTGCTGACCTTTCAACCAAGGGTTACGAGCTTGCACTCAGCTGGAGGGATTCCTTCGAGCTTGCGGGCGAAAGCTTCAGCTACTCTCTGCGCGGAACCCTCAGTGACTACGCAACCTATGTGACCAGATATGACAACAACCCTGAGCACCTGCTCGGTGACTACTATGTAGGTCAGAGGGTTGGCGACATCTGGGGATTCAAGGTTGACGGATTCTTCGCAACCGATGAGGAGGCTTTAGATTACAACACCAATGTCTGCGACCAGCTTTCATACATCGGCACATCACGTATGCGCGGCGGTGTGATGGCGGGAGACCTCAAGTATCTTGACCTCGATGGTGACAAGAAGCTCGGCATCGGACAAAATACTGCAGAAAAACCTGGAGACAGGGAGATCCTCGGTAACAGTCTTGCAAGCCTGCAGTACGGATTCACCTTCGCATTTGACTATATGGGCTTTGACGCCAGCATTTTCTTCCAGGGAACGGGTAACCACTATTGGTATCCTGCCGGAATGAATATGTCTTTCTGGGGCCCTTATGCCTACTCCTACGCATCATTCATCCCGAGAGACTTCTACACCACAATGTGCTGGAGCGAGGACAATCCTGATGCATACTTCCCAAGGCCGCGCGCTTACTCTTCTACCGGCGGTCAGCTCAGGCTCATCAACGACAGGTATCTGCAGAACATCCGTTACCTTCGTCTGAAGAATCTCACCTTAGGATACACCATCCCTAAGAAAGTCACCAAGGTTCTTTCTCTCGAGAAGGTGAGAGTTTACTTCTCCGGCGAGAATCTTCACTACTGGTCTCCTCTCACCAAGGTCACAAATTACCTGGATCCGGAAGCTTCATTCCAGAGGAACGACACCAACAGCAGTGCACGCAACCAGATGTACTATCCTTGGCAGAAGACCTATATGTTCGGTATCGACATTACTTTCTAAACAATGGAGATCAGGAATATGAAAAAATATACTGCAATACTGGCTACGCTCCTGGTGGGAGCAGTATCCTGCAACCCTCTTGATATCCTCAATACCAAGCCTGAGGCTACTCTTGACAAGGAGACTTTCTTCAAGCAGGAGGACAATCTCAGATTATATTCTGACGCTTTCTACGGCGTTTACAATGATATTGACGAGTTCTACGAGCAGCAGACAGATCATTTCGTGAACAAGGACCTTTCCGCTCAGATGCGCGGAACCAATTCACGTCAGGTGCCTGCGACCGGCGGCGGCTGGTCCTACACTATGCTTCGCCGCATCAACACTCTCATCGAGTACGTTGATTACTGCCCGGATGAGGCCGCCCGCACAAAGTATGTTGCCCTTGCCCGCTTCTTCCGCGCCAACTTCTATTTCGAGAAGGTAAAACGCTTCGGCGATGTGCCTTGGCTCGATCATATCATCTCCAACGATGACCCGATTCTTTATGAGAAGACAAGGGATTCAAGGGAGGAGGTTGTACACCATATCATCGAGGATCTCGATTATGCAATCGCCAACCTTTCTGATGCCAAGTCCGTTTACAGGGTCAACAAGTGGAGCGCCCTCGCTCTCAAGGCTCAGGTCTGCCTCTATGAGGGAACTTTCCGCAAATACCATCCTGGAAACATCTCACACGACCCTGCTACCCCTTGGTCTGCCGAATACGAGACTTCCGAGCAGTTGCTCACTCTCGCCGCCGAAGCAGCGGAGGAGATTATGAACAGCCGCAAGTTCAAGCTCAAGGACGACTATCTGCAGCTCTTTGCCGAGCCTGATGCAGACCAGGATGAGATGATTCTGGCTATGCGCTTCGAGCAGGCTATGGACAGGCGAAACAATACTACTGCGTTTGCCCTCGTTCCTACCCAGGGAATGCCTGGTCTTACCAAGAAGTTTGTGGATAGCTTCCTTATGAAGGACGGCACCCGTTTCACCGATAAGGAAGGTTGGGCTACTATGGAGTTCAATGATGAGCTCAAGGACAGGGACCCTCGTCTTGCCTGCATCACCCGAACCCCGGGCTACACCCGCATAGGTACCACCGAGACTCTCGCTCCTGATTACGGCTCATCCTGCACCGGCTTCCAGCTTGTGAAGTTCGTGATGGACCCTGCCAATTCCAACCAGGACCGCGTCGGAATGTCCTTCAACGACCTGCCTATCTACAGGCTCGGTGAGATATATCTCATCTATGCCGAGGCTAAGGCTGAGCTTGGTACTCTTACCCAGGATGACCTTGACATTTCCGTCAACCTGCTCCGCAAGCGTGTAGGTATGCCGTTTATGAATATGGCTGAGGCCAATAGCAATCCTGACCCGTATCTTCTCAGCGCCGAGTATGGCTACACCAGCACTGTACTTGCAGCCTCACCTAATAAGGGAGTCATCGTAGAAATCCGTCGTGAGCGCGCCGTCGAGCTCGCCCAGGAAGGTCGCCGCTGGGATGACCTTATGCGCTGGAGAGAAGGCAAGTGCATCGAGCAGGCAATCTACGGACCTTACTTCAAGGGTCCCGGCAGATATGACCTCAGTGGTGACGGTGCCGTTGATTTCATTCTCTACGAAAGTGACAAACCTAAGGACAAGGTTCAGGTTTACAAGATTGGCGGAGACTCTCCTGAAATTATCCTGACCGAAGGCACTAGCGGATATGTAAACTTCCACGAGAAGATTGAGCATATCTTCAATGAGAACAGGGATTACCTCTATCCTATCCCGACAGAAGAGCGTGAACTTAACAGGGGACTCGCACAGAACCCGGGTTGGGTTGATGGTCTCGATTACTAATCTAATGAGCAAAGAAAATGAAAACTAACAGTATAGTCAGAATAATGGCTGCCGCCATTCTTGCACTCGGAATGTTTTCCGCCTGCAAGAATACGGAAGAACTCCTGCCTTCGACCATAGTCGGATCAGAGATTTCAAGCCTGACTTTCGAAGTTGAGCAGAATGAACCTCAGGTTCTGCCTGTTTGCTCCGATGGTCTTTGGACTGTCGAGTGTGATGCCGAATGGATTACACTCGACCACTTGAGCGGAGAGGGCAATATGGAATTGACCGTATCCGTTACTGACAATATTATTGACGGAGAGGCGGATTTTCCTCGTGAGGCAAAGATTCTTCTCAAGGCTGGACTTGAGAAAACAGGCAAGAATTTCACCGTTACCGTGTTCCAGAAAGGTAATAAGTACAAGGGAACCAAGGATGTAACCGTTACCGAGGCGCTTGCCCTTGAGGATAATCGCGTGGCTCAGATTCCTGTTTCTACCGTTGTGGCTGTAGGACAGGATGCCTTTGTGATTACTGACGGCACTTCCAATATCGCAGTCTATGGTGCCGTTGAGGCAGAAATCAAGGTTGGAGATACCGTGAAACTTACCGGCGACCGCGTGTCCACTTTCGGCATTCCGGCCATCAATCTCGATGTCGAGCTCTTCGAAATCACAGCTACCGGCGGGGAAGCGGGCTATCCTGAGCCTAAAGCCATTTCAGACGTTGAACAGTACGAGGCAGCAAGTTCCGAGTATCTGGCAGTCAGCGGTTCCCTTGTAGGCTCGCAGATGCGTTTTGCAGGCAAGGACAAGAGGCTTAACCTCGTGTTTGTACCTCAGACCTTCGACCTCGCATCCCTGAATCTGCACAAAATTGTGGCTTACGGTTACTATGTGGGCGTGTATGAGAAGTATCCTGCCCTCATCATTACCGGGATTACCGACATCGAGCTTGATGAATCCCTTGTTCCGTACCCTGTAGTTTGGGCTAACGGAGCTGGCGCAAAGGCTGCCGGCGTGCTCAATTACAACACAGACTCCTGGGCTGCCAAGAATGCTCTTGAGCCAATCAAGGGCTTTGGAAGCATTTCCTATATTCCTGCCTGTGATCCTCCTCTTGATTTCCTTGCCGGTTGGGATGCCTCTGCTGAGCAGACTACTCTCGTGGACAACGGTAATGATAAGTTCAAGAGAGACATTTCAGGAGACAATCCTCGAATCACCGGTGCCTGGCCGGGAGACTTCTGGCTCTTCAAGGGAGACGGTGCCATAAAGGCCGGTTCCAAGGTTCAGATCAAGTTCGAGAGCCGCGTTTCCGCTACCAACCCTAAATTCTGGCAGCTGGAGTTCTATGACGGTGACCACTGGAAGGTGGCGGGTGATGTTTACGAGACCGATGAGACCGGATCAACCATTACTTACACCCATCAGATGGCTTCCGACGGTTCTACCAATATCCAGATCAATACAACCGTTACCTACAACCACAACACTGAGCACTGCCTGTTCCGTTTCCGTTGTATGGCCAACTGGCAGGCAAACGGCCAGGGTCCTTTGAGCGCCCGTAACGGCGGTACCGCCCGTCTTGCAGTGACTGATGTTACCGAGGCTGGCGTGGAGTGGTGGCCGTCAATCACCATCGTTGAGGAGGGTGATGGTGAAGACCGTCCTGACGTTGACCCTGTTATGGCCAATATCATCTGCAATCCTGACTACCTCGCATTCGAAGGCAAGCCTGCCGGAGCACAGAAGATTACCATTACTTCCGACTACGACTTTACCGCTGAACCAAGCGTAGATTGGCTGCATATCGATGTGGCTTCCGGAGCTGCGGGAGAGAAGACCGACATTATGGTTACTTGCGATGAGTCTGTCTCTTCCAGTCTCCGTGAAGGTGCGATTGTTATCCGCTCTGCAGACAGCAAGCACAATCTGCCTGTTATCCAGAGTGCTGCCGGTCAGGAAGTTGACCCTATGATTTCCATCAATGCCAACAGCAAGTCCATCAGCTACAAGGGACAAACCGTCAATGTCAAGGTTCAGACTACTGTGGACTACACGGTTACTTCAGATGTGGATTGGATTTCCCTCGCGCCTGCGACCAAGACCTTGATTCAGAAGGACGAGGTTACACTCTACATTCTCGAGAATACAAGTGAAACCGAGACCCGCACCGGTCACGTAACCTTCGGAAACGAGGAAATCGGTATCCAGACCGTTCTTACCATTGAGCAGGGCGTTCAGCCAGGAGTCAAATCCATCTTCGAGGATGACTTCAGCTGGCTTGCACCGTTCAATGCACAGTACGCAGACCTCAACCCTGGCAAGAAGATTGGAGATACTGTAGGTTCTGACGGTTCCGATAGCAATGCTCCTAATGCCTATACTACTGCTCCGTTCAATACGGAGGAATTTGCCGCTGCATTTGCAGAGAAGGGCTATGTTGACCTCTATCCGGGCAATAAGGTTATCTATTCTCAGGATGAGTACCTCAAGTTCTGCAAGACAAAAGCAAATGGCAATACCGGTCTGGAACTTAATCTCGGAAAGTACATCGAGGGCACTCAGAATCTGGACCTCAGTTTCGATTTCTGTATGATGGTTCAGGGTGATGGCACTGTTGATGGCGGTACTATGACTGTTGTGATAGTAGGAGACGGTACTTTTGCAGACGGAAAGAAGAGGGCTGATTTCACTACAGCACAGAAAGCCGGTCATTATTTGTGGAACAAGGCAAAGGCTACCATTCTCGGAGCTACTTCCAACACCAGGCTTGACTTCGTGAACGGAAATGTAATCAAGGATGATGGAACTTACGACTTCACCACCAATTTGGGTGCCGGCCGCTTCTTCCTTGACAATATTCTGGTTGTTCCCGGTGAGTCTCCTATAGTATTCGAAGAGCACTTCGACTGGCTGAATCCTTTCAATGCACAGTACGCCGAGCTCAACCCTGGCAAGACTATAGGTGATACTGTTGGTGCTAAAGACAAGAGCGCCAATGCTCCTAATGCCTATACCACATCGCCTTTCAATACTGCAGAGTTTGCTGCCGCATTTGCCGAAAGAGGCTATGTTGATCTCAATCCTGGTGACAAACTGATTTACATCCAGGACCAGTATCTCAAATTCAGCAAGACCGGAGGCTTCAATACCGGTCTGGAGCTTAGCCTTGACGGATATGTCAGCAAGACTATCGATGCTACCATCAGTTTCGATTTCAGTATGATGATTCAGGGTTCCGGCACTGTTGATGCCGGTCCTGTCACCGTGCTTATCATCGGAGACGGTACTTTTGCGGATGGAAAAAAGAGAGCTGATTTTACTTCTGTACAGGAAACTGGAGAACTGTCCTGGAACAAGGCTGAAGCCAAAATGATAGGCATTACGCCTAACACCAAACTTCAGTTCCTTATGGGACGTGTAATCAAGGAGGACGGCAGCTACGACTGGCACGTGTCAGGAGCCGGACGCTTCTTCCTCGACAACATCGTAATCAGCAAGTAAGCGTTTACCCTTGCACATATCATTCGAGGGGCTGACCGGGCTTATCGGTCGGCCCCTCGTTTTTTTTACTTCACCACCTTGACAAGCAGCTTGACGGCAGGGAAGAGTATGATCAATGCTATTATCAGACTGATTATCGGGTCGATGACATAGAGTCCTGTCTTTGCTATTATGAGGCCGGAAACCAGCACTCCGACCGATACCAGAGTATCCGAAACCATATGCAGGAAGGAGGCCTTGATATTGATATCCCTGTCCTGCTCCCGCATCAGAAGATAAGCAGTCACGCCGTTGACTATTATCCCAATTCCCGCGGTCAGCGATACTACTGACCCCTGAATAGGTTCAGGGTCAATCAGTTTGCTTACGCCTTCGACTGCAATCAGCACTACCGCACATATCAGCAGCAGCGCATTTGCAAGCGTCAGCTTCTTTGCCGTCGCAGGCCTGCTCTGAGCCAGGTTTACTGCTGCAAGCGAAATCAGCAAGGTGGCGACATCGCTCAGATTGTGCCCCGCGTCACTCACAAGCCCGGCGGAAGACGAGACAAAACCAACACCTGCCTCGATTACTACATAAAGGAGATTGATAAGCGAACAGATTATCAGCATTCTGCTCAGCTTCATATTTTCGTGATGATGCTCCATAATTTTTTAATTTGTTTTCGATGCAAAGATAAAAGATCTCCGATGCAACTCGTTTGCAAAATAAGATTGCTAACTTTGGAACACAAAAACAATACAGGGGAGCGTATGAAAAACGAAGAATTGTTGCAAGCTGCCGGAATCAAGCCCACGCCGGCAAGAATTATGATAATCAAAGCGATGAGCTCCGCCGACCACCCTCTCTCGATGGCCGAGATAGGCGACCGCCTCGAGACCGTGGACAAGTCGGTCATTTCCCGCACGCTTGCACTCTTCAAGTCCCGGGACCTGATCCACGTCATCCAGGACGGCAGCGACAGCGTCAGATACGAGCTTTGCCTCTCCTGCAGCCACGACGCCGCTCTCGACGATGACCTGCACGTCCACTTCCATTGCGAGGTTTGCGGTAAAACCTTCTGCCTCAAAGATATCCCCATCCCTGTCCTTGCCCTTCCGTCCGGATTTCGCGCCCATTCCGTCAACTACGTCATCAACGGAATCTGCCCCGACTGCAGCGCCGGCGGTTTCTGAATCGCTTCCCGCTCGCTGGACGTAGTGCACTGATTGTTCAATTCGTTGTAATACGCTTTCTATTCGTGATTTTTTAATGGTTTTGCCGAATATAATGTGTAATTTTGTAAGTTGAACAAGGATTTAAAAATACCAATATATACTGAATTAAAATGGAAACTGTTGTTTTTGGACAAACAATGGACTGTAGCAGGGTGTACAGAGCCCCTGAGACTACAGTCTTGAACCTCTTCAGTGAGGAAGTGCTCTGTGGAAGTGGAGAAGGCGAATTTGATCTTCCGTCATTCGGTTACGATGACGATTATCTCGGTTAATCAAGAAGGAGGACCAGCATTATGAAAATCAATTCTTCCATTTTTACTCTGGCGCTGACTTCCGTTCTCGCCATTGCCGGCTGTACCGAACAGCTCGGGGACAACTCTTCTGAAATTAACGGCGGCGTTCCGTTCAGCTTCAGTGCAAGCCATTCGGACTCAAAGACTTCGATTGAAGGCCTTCAGACCGTTTGGGATGAGGACGATAATGTGAATCTTTTCCACGCCGAGGCCGGCAGCACTTCGTATGTTAACGACAACGCTTTTGTCATCACCAGCCAGAACCTCAGCACAAATACCTTTACCGGTACGCTTGCAGCGGCTATCGAGGAAGGAAAGGCATACGACTGGTATGTTTTTTATCCTTACAGCGAATATAACAAGACCCCGGCCGGCACTGCCAAGGAAAACTCTGCCTACATCACCGTCGGCGGTATTTCACAGATCCAGAAAGGCAACAACAGCCTTGCCCATCTTTCAGGCAAAAGTTGCCCGCTTTTCGGCGTTGCCAAGTCTGTTGCGGCAAGCAGCAAGCTCTCCCTTACGATGAAGCACCTCACCTCCATAGTCGAGGTCAAGGTCAGCAACAACTCCGGAGCGCCGGTTAAGGTCAATTCTGTTGCCTTCACAGCAAGCGAGGATATAGTCGGAACATACTATGTCAACTACAGTAATCCTGAGAAAGTCGAATATGCTTCAACCGGCGATTCTTATGTTTCAGAAACAGCCAGTCTCTCTGTCAATTCTGGTGAGGAGATTGCAAACGGCGCTACTGCCAAGTTCTATATTGCAATCAAGCCTTTTACCGCGCCTGCCGGGTCTGAACTCAAAGTGTCGGTTAACGGAGCCGAGCAGATTTATCCTATTACCGGTGACGTTACCTTCAATCCTGGAAAAATCAAGACGGTTAAGTACAGTATTGATCTGCCTGCATCTGATGAGCCATATCCTTATTCAGAGTCATTTGCAACGGATATGGGCAAGTTTAGCATCAATGATGTAAGTTTGCCATCTCAATTGACTTATGTTTGGAAATGGGCTTCTGCAGAGTACGGAATGAAGGCCTCCGCATTTATAAAGCCTACCAATTACGCTTCCGAAAGCTGGCTTATTTCACCTGTAATCGATATGAGCAAGGCTGTGAAGCCGGAACTCTCTTTTGAAAATGTTGCCAGATTCGGCTCCAACTCCAACCACACTCTCTGGGCAAGGGAGAAGGATGGCGAATGGGCACAATTGACTATTTCAAACTATGGTTCCGGAAACGATTGGACCTTTGTAAAGAACACGATTGATGTTTCTGCCTATGCCGGCAAGACTCTCCAGTTCGCATTCAAGTATGTCAGCACGACATCAGGCGCAGGTACCTGGGAAATCAAGAACATTAAACTCGATGAGTCTTCCGATGTCCCTGCCGTACTCGAATCAATCAGCTGGACCGGATATACAAGCAATTACACCGTGGGAAGCACATTCAAGGCAGACGGAACAGTGACCGCTACATACTCGGACGGAAGTACCGCAAATGTAATCTCCGCAGCCAGCTTCTCAACCCCTGATATGAGCACCGCCGGCACCAAGACCGTGACTGTAACATATCAGGGAAAGACTACGACTGGCACTATTACGGTGAAGGAGGCTTCATACTCTGTATTTGTAAAAGTAACAAGCGAGCCTGCAGATTGGTCCGGGGACTATCTTATTGTTTACGAAGGTGCAAATGTTGCATTTAATGGTGGTCTCAGTACTTTGGATGCTGTAAGCAATACTATTCCTGTTACGATTACTGATGGAGAGATCATTGTTTCGGAAGAACTTATGTCGGCAATTTTCACTGTCGGTCCATCAAATGGTAAATACTTCATCAAATCTGCGAGTGGGTACTACATTGGACAGACAGCGAATGATAATGGTCTGAAAATAGACAATAGTACTCCATATGACAACACTATTTCTCTTAATACAAATGGAGATGTTGACATAATATCATCATCATCTGCTCATTTGAGGTATAATAATGCTTCAAATCAAAAAAGATTCCGCTATTTCAAGTCTAGCAGCTATATTAATCAGAAGGCAATCCAACTTTACAAATTGTCCAATTGAAGAGACTCCGGTGGGGACACCGGAGGGCAAAAACCCACGGAAGAAGATAAGGAGCCGGCGGCGAGCGTGAGCAACGGCGGCTATGAATTTGACAGTACGACGGAGGTGACTCTGTTGGGTACATATACCGGGGCAACGGCAACTCCGACAGAAGTCGGATTTTACTGGGGCACATCGGCGAACGAATTGACAAACAAAACTATAGCCGGCGTAACTGCCGGTGCTAATGGCAGCGGCAGCTTCTCCGCGACCCTTACGGGCCTGGTTCCGGGCAAGACCTATGTTTATCAGGCTTATGTCAAGGTAGCGGGAACCGGGGCTTACGCGACGGAAGAGAATTGGTTCTACGCGTCGGACACCCGCTTCTTTACCCTTACGGCAGGTTCACAGCCGGCTGTGGACAAGGACTGGCTGGAGATGACTTCCGGCCTCGAGGGCGAGCGATACGTGGTCAATACGACATATTCGGGAGGGGAGAGGAATTA
>SFJA01000020.1 GCA_004556005.1 Bacteroidales bacterium
TATCTCTCTGAGAATGAGGTTAATATCTTAAAAATGGGAGCATACGTTTAATGGCGCACCATTCCGGATTCGTTAATATCATCGGCAATCCGAACGTCGGCAAGTCCACGCTGATGAACGCGCTGGTGGGCGAAAAGCTTTCCATCGTGACTGCAAAGGCGCAGACGACACGGCACAGGATTATGGGTATCGTAAACGGGGATGACTGGCAGATTGTCTATTCGGACACGCCGGGCATCCTCAAGCCGTCATATCGCCTGCAGCAGAATATGATGGACTTTGTTGACGTCGCCATCGGGGATGCCGATATCATATTGTATATCACGGACACCGTTGAGAAGCCTGACAAGAATATAGAATATATTGCCAAGCTTCAGCGTATCGAGTGTCCTGTGATTGTGGTTATCAACAAGATAGACATCAGCGACCAGAAGAAGGTCCTGGAGTTGATGGACTATTGGAAGCAGCAGCTTCCCAAGGCGGAGGTCATACCGGCAAGCGCTCAGGAGAGATTTAACCTCGAAAGCATACTCAATGCGGTTGTAAGCAGGCTGCCGGAGTGCCCGCCGTGGTATGACAAGGACGCATTTACTGACAAGAACCTCAGATTCTTTGCCTCGGAGATCATACGGGAACAGATTCTCCTCAACTACAAGGAGGAGATTCCGTACAGCTGCGAGGTTGGCATAGAGTCCTTCAAGGAGGGAAGTGACAGGTATGACATCGCTGCCGTCATCTACGTGATGAGGGACTCGCAAAAAGGAATTGTCATAGGAAAGAAGGGCGCAGCGCTCAAGAAGGTAGGAACTGCCGCCAGGATAGAGATGGAAGAATTTTTCCAGAAAAAGGTCTTCCTTAGCATCTACGTCAAGGTGGACCCTGACTGGAGGGAGGACAGGAAAGAGTTGAGAAAGTTCGGTTACGAGGATTAGGAGATTGTTATGGACGAGGAATTGACAAGAGAGGACATCATCGAGGATGATGATATGGAAATAGCTGAGGGAACGGAAGATACGGGTAAGTTCAACAAACTGCTCGATAGCGATGCGCATAAGTTCAAGCTTTCGGGAATGTTTAAGGACTGGTACCTTGACTATGCTTCCTATGTCATCCTGCACAGGGCCGTGCCGCACATCGTTGACGGTCTCAAGCCTGTGCAGAGGCGCGTTCTGCACGCTATGTTCAAGATGGACGACGGTTCGTACACCAAGGTTGCGAACATAGTAGGCCAGGCTATGCAGTACCACCCTCACGGTGACCAGTCGATTCTCGGAGCCCTCGTTCAGCTCGGTGTCAAGGGTTATGCGATTGACTGTCAGGGTAACTGGGGAAACATTCTTACAGGTGACGCAAATGCTGCCCCGCGATATATAGAGGCAAGGCTTAGCAAATTTGCCAAGGAGGTGATTTTTGATCCCAAAATCACCAACTGGATGCACAGTTACGACGGACGCAATCTCGAGCCGACGGAACTGCCGGTGCGTTTTCCTCTGCTGCTTGCGCAGGGTACGGAAGGCATTGGCGTGGGTATGTCCTCAAAGATTCTTCCTCACAACTTCAACGAACTGATGGATGCGTCGATAGCCATACTCGAGGGCCGTCCGTACGAGATTTATCCGGACTTCCCTACCGGCGGTTCGGCGGACTGCAGCAAGTATATGAAGGGCAAAAGGGGCGGAAGCGTGAAGGTCAGGGCAAGAATCGAGAAGATTGACAAAAATACCGTTGCCATTACCGAAGTTCCTTACGGAAAGACGACACATATGCTCATCGACTCCATACTCAAGGCAAAGGACAAGGGCAAGATAAAGATCAAGAAGATCGAGGACATCACTACCGACAAGGTCAAAATCCTCATTCTACTGCCGAACGACGTGTCGCCTGACAAGACAATCGATGCTCTCTATGCGTTTACGGACTGTGAGTGCACGATAGCGCCAAATGCGTGCGTCATCAAGGACAACAAGCCTCAGTTCCTGACTGTCAATGACATACTGGAGTACGACACATATCATACAAGGGACCTTCTGTTGCAGCAGCTCCAGATAAGGATGTCAGAACTGGAGAATGACTGGCATTACAGCTCGCTGGAGAGGATATTCTTTGAGAATGGTATATACAAGGTCCTGGAACTCAATCACAGGGATTGGGACGAGCAGGTCAATGACATTTTCTCGAGGATGAAGGAGTATCAGAATCTGCTGCGCAGGGAGATTGTTATGGAAGACATACTCAAACTCCTTGAAAAGCCTGTGCGCAAGATTTCGAAGTTCGATACCAAGGCCATAGACCAGCACGTGCTGGCGCTCGAGAAGGAAATGGCCGAGGTAGGTGAGAATATCGCAAACATTGACGGTTTCACGATAGGCTGGTTCCAGAATCTGAAGGACAAGTACGGGAAGAATTTCCCAAGAAATACGGAACTCACAGGTTTTGAGACTATTACGGCGACCAAGGTTGTCAACAACAACGCCCGCCTTATGGCGAACCTCGAGGAAGGCTTTGTCGGCATCGGACTCAAAAAGGACGAGGGCAGCTACATTTGTGACTGCTCTGACCTGTCGGAGGTGATTGTCATCGGCAAGGACGGCAGGTACAGGGTTTCGAAGGTCAGCGACAAGGCGTTTTTCTGGAAAGACCTTCTGTATGTGGGTGTGTTTAACCGAGGAGACAGCAGGACTATATACAACGTGATTTACCGCGAAGGCAAGACTTCGGTTTACTATGCCAAGCGTTTCTCCATCACCAGCGTAACACGCGACAAGGATTACGACATCACTACGGGTGAGGCCGGTTCGCAGATAGTATGGTTTACGGTCAACCACAACGGCGAGGCAGAGACCGTGAAAATCAGTCTCAGACCTCGGCCGAAGCTCAAGAGGACTGTGTTTGAATACGATTTCAGCACGCTTGCCATCAAGAGCAGGACGGCGAGGGGCAATCTCGTGTCGAAGAATCTCATCAGCCGCATCACCTTGAAAAGCAAGGGAATAAGCACGATTGCCGGCAAGGACATCTGGTACGACGAGGACATTCAGAAACTCAATGACGAGGGCAGAGGACAGTATCTCGGTCAGTTCAAGGACGACGACAAGGTGCTTGCTGTATTTAAGAACGGAACCTACTACACCACGGGATTTGAGCTGGTCAACCGCTATCAGGGCGATCTTTTGCTCATAGAGAAATTCGATCCTGACAAGACTTACACCGCCCTGTACTGGGACGGCGCTGTAAAGGCATTCTATGTCAAGAGGTTCTCCTTTGTTGTAAGCGACAATAGTCCGCTCAGCTTCATTTCTTCGGCGCCAAAGTCCTGGTTGGTTGAGATCAGTTCCGCGAAACATCCTCAGTATGAGGTAGTTTGGATGCTCGAGGACAAGCAGCCGGAAATAATTGACGCAGAGCAGTGGATTGGAAAGAAGGGAATTGCCGCCAAGGGGAAGAAGTGTGTTGACAGGGGCGAAGTGAAGAGTGTGTCGTTTATCGAGTCCGTTGACATTTCCCTTGATGATGACGAAATGCAAGCCGAAGGCATGCAGGAGGACGCTTCGGTGGAAAGCGTGTACGAAGGCAGCGAAGACGATGGTCTGGACATCTTGATCGAAGAACCTACATTGTTCTGATAAACAGACAATTGCTATATGATTATTTCGCTCACGGGTTTTATGGGCTGCGGCAAGAGCAGCGTCGGCAGGGAGCTGGCCAGGCTTCTCGGCTGGCCTCTCGTGGACCTGGACCGCTACATAGAACAGAAGATGGGTCAAAGGATTGCAGAGATTTTTGACGCTGGAGGCGAACAGAGGTTCAGGGCGATTGAGACCGAGGCGCTGCGTGACATTATCGTAATGCACGAGGTTGCAGGCGGGGACAGAATCCTTTCCCTCGGGGGTGGCACGATTGTGACTGCTCCTGCAAGGGAACTGCTTTTCAAACATACGGAGAGCGTTTATCTGCAGACTGATCTGGATACTATCTTTAAAAGGATAGGGACACACAGCAAGACCAGACCGCTGTTCAATGACAAATATAAAATCGAATCTTTATTTGACGAAAGGATGCCACTATACGAGCAGGCTGCTCATTCCGTAAGGACAGACGGACGCTCTCCTGCAGAAATAGCTGAACTGATAATCAATCAATTGGACCTTAAAATACAATGAAAAGATTCATTCTTAGCGCATTGGCAGCATTGCTTTGCTCCTTTGCCCTTAATGGTCAGGAACTCAGCCCCGAAACACTCGCGAAGCGGGAAGCAAGGAAGAATCTTACCGTAAAGGAGTGGAACACGGACGCCAGGACCAAAACCCGCTGGCTGGACAGGGAGACGACCTACGACTCCCAGGGCCGCAAGGTGGAGGTAATCGAATACGCTTCCTACGGACAGAAATGGCGTGAGACCTACGAATACGGCGAGAACGGGCGCGTTGCCAAGGAGGTCGAATACGATGACCGCAACAAGCCTGTCAGGGTAAGGAAGTACGAGTGGAACAGCGACGGAACAAAGAAAAAGCAATACAACTACGCACCTAACGGCAAACTGTTGAGTGTCAAGGTTTTTGAGTATATTTTCTCGGAATGACGACTCTCGCTCAGATGCAGGGAATCAGTCTTTCCGAGATGGACGGGATCAAACTGATGAACCGTATTGACAGCAAATACGTCACTACGGAAGCGGTTCTCGGGCAGATTCTGGAAAGGTGCGTCTCTTCGTTCCGGGTACTGGAGACTTCCGGAGGGCGGCTTGCCTCCTACGATACGGTTTATTACGACACTGACGACCTGAAGATGTATTTCGAGCATCATAACAGGAGACTCGACAGGGAAAAGATCAGAGTGAGACGATATTGCGATACCGGAGAATGCTTCATTGAGCTGAAGCACAAGAACAATCACGGCCGCACGCGCAAGAAGCGCAGACAAATCGATCCTAGCTTTTTCCCTGATTGCAAAAGTTGCGACGAGGCGCTGAGGTTCATAGCTGCCAAGTCAAGGTACCGGCTGGAAGACACAAGCCCTGCCGTAAGGACGAGATTTTCTCGTATCACACTGACTGACAACAACTTGAGTGAGAGAATCACGATTGACAGCAAGCTTTGCTTTGACAATTTCAGGACGGGAAGAAGCAGCACGCTCGACGATGCCGTCATCATTGAAATAAAACAGGACTCTCACGCATCTTCTCTGATGAAGTCCATACTGCTTGACCTGAGGGTCAAACCGCTGAGATTGAGCAAGTACTGCGTAGGAACCGTCCTCACCAACGCGGAGGTGAAGAATTCGCGATTTAAAGAAAAGTTACGTGCCGTCGGAAAAATGACGGGTAAAAGATATTTATGATACTGCAACTGCCTGATTATGACCCAAGCATAGCGGAAGAATTTGGCTATGAAGTGGCTTCCGGCGCGACCTTTCTCGGGGTGCCGGTGTTTGAGAGCACCAGTCTGCTTGCGCTGCTGCTGCGTTTCGGTTTTAACCTGCTCGTGAGCTGGATGATAGTTTATCTGCTCTACCGCCGGCGCGGGGGACGGTCGGAGTACTGCCTGACCTTTATGGCGTTCGCTTCGGCGATGTTCCTGCTTATCTTCCTGATGGACAGCGTGAAATTGCAGATAGGGCTGACGCTGGGTCTGTTTGCGATTTTCGGCGTGATCCGTTACCGTACCGAGACGGTGCCGGTCAGGGAGATGACCTATCTGTTTGTCATCATTACCGTTGCGGTCATCAACGGACTTGCGCTCAATATCTCCTATGCTGAGCTGTTGCTTGCCAACCTGTTGATTTTCGGGCTGATAGCAGTGCTTGAAAGCAGACTGGGCAACAGGCTCAGGAAAGAATTGACCTGCAAGATAGTGCTGTATGACAGGATAGAGAACATAGTGCCGGCGAGACGCGACGAGCTTGTTTCGGACCTGGAGAAGAGGATTGGCGTGAAGGTCGAGAAACTTGAGATTGGCCACGTTGACTTGCTGAAGGATGCTGCTTTTATCAAGGTTTATTACTATCTTGCACCCGGTGAACAGAACGGAATCAATATGATCACCAGGGAAAAGGACTTTAACAACGATTAGAAAGCTATGTTTAGGAAGAGCATTATAACATTGATTGTCAGCACTGGGGCATTACTCTCAGGCTTTGCTGCCGCGGCTCAGGTCACAGAAGAGACGCAGAGCGATACCAGAGGCAGGGTCAGCGCTGAAATTGACCGCAGCATTGCTCACGGGCTGCATGTTCAGGCTAGCGGAGAGTTCAGGATGAAGGACAGTTTCAAGTCTATAGACAGGATTTATACCGGGCTGGGAATCACTTATAAACCAATTAATTGGTTAAAACTGGGTCTGGGATATATCTGGATGAACATCGATGACGGCGGTGTGTGGGAGATGCGTCACCGCGTCAATGCGGATGCAACGCTGAGCTACAGGACGGGTTTTTGGAAATTCAGCCTCAGGGAGAGGCTTCAGTGTACCTACAGGCCGGGTGAAATGAACCTGTACCAAAATCCGAGGATGGAACTGAACCTGAGGAGCAGGGCGAAGATAAGCTATGCTTTTCCAGACATTCCAATCGAACCATTTTTTGCTGCGGAGCTGAGAAATACCCTTAACGGCACTGTATTTAATGCTCCCGCCCATAGCAGCGTTCCGGGAGATAACGTAAGCTTCAACGACGTATATATCAATAGGTTGCGTTTCGAGCCCGGCATAAGCTGGAAGATTGACGCGCGTAACGGGATTGACTTTTTCGTGCTTTACGACAAGACTTTCAAAAAGAAATTCGATGCTGACAAGAACGGGGACCTGAAGTATTACAAGGACAAAGACGGCAATGTCGTGTACAACGAAAGTACGGGGATGCCGCTGTTCAAGATAATGTACCGCAAGGAGAATCTGATGTCGTTCGGAATCGGCTACAAGTATTCGTTCTAAGTGGCGGGCGAAGAGCGGGCGGCTAGATTATGTCCTCGCGCTCGCGGATGTCACGGACGCGGAGCTGAAGCGATGAACTGCCGCGGTAATAGTTCTCGACTATGGCGTAGCAGACATCGAAAGGATTGCCTTCCTTGATATAGTCGTAGAAATGAGCCATATTAAATGCTATTGCGGCAATCTGATGATATGGCTGTGACTCCTGGATGAGGTCGAGCTTCATATGGACGCCGTCTGCACCCACCTTGCGGCCGTTTCCTGCATCATAGACATTTTCCGTGACAAAAATCGGGTTGGTGTTGCCCGGGCCGAAAGGCTGGAATTGCTTGAGTATGCGGAAGAATTTGGGCGTGATCTGGGCAAAGTCGAGCTTGACATCGACGTCGATGACCGGAGTGAGCATCTCGTCCGTGACCTTTCCGGCAATAAATTCGTCCATCCTGCGGGCAAATTCTGCCAGATTCTCTTCCTTCATCGTAAGTCCTGCGGCATAGACGTGGCCCCCGAAATTTTCCAGCAGATCGGAACAACTCTCGATAGCCTCATATAGGTCGAAACCGGAAATACTTCTGGCTGAGCCGGTTACAAAGCCATTGGACTTCGTAAGAACGACAGTGGGTTTGTAGAATGCCTCGACAAGTCGGGATGCGACGATTCCGACTACGCCCTTGTTCCACTTGGGGTTATAGACTATGGTCGCGTTTTTGCCGGCAAGGCATTTGCCCGTCCTGACCATTTCTATGGCCTCGCAGGTTATCTCCTTGTCGATGTTTTTGCGCTCGTTGTTGTTGGCGTTGATTTTTTCGCCTATTGCCATCGCCTCTGCGAGTTCGGTGCTCTTGAGAAGGTCCACGGCAAGTCGTCCTGTCTCCATACGGCCGGCGGCGTTGATGCGCGGACCAATCTTGAATACTATGTCATCGACGGTTATGTGTCCCGGCTCCAGGTTGGAAAGAGTGATGAGGGCAAGCAGGCCCTTGCGCGGGTTTTCGTTGAGGACCTTGAGTCCGTAATGTGCGAGAACCCTGTTTTCGCCGACCATTGTGACAAGGTCGGAAGCTATGCTGACTACAAGAAGGTCAAGCAGGGGAACCAGTGTCTCGAATGCTACTCCAAAGCGTTGCGAATACGCCTGTACGAGTTTGAATCCTACTCCGCAGCCGCTCAGGTCATCGAAAGGATAAGTGCAGTCCGTGCGTTTAGGGTCAAGCACGGCAACGGCGGCAGGTATGGACGACTCGGGAAGGTGATGGTCGCAGATTATGACATCTATGCCCTTTTCCCTTGCATATTCCACCTTGTCGATGGCCTTGATTCCGCAATCGAGGGTGATTATCAGAGAGAAGGAACCCTCTGCGGCCCAGTCTATGCTTTTGAACGACACTCCGTATCCTTCGTCGTAGCGGTCAGGGATATAAAAGTCAACACTGTCGGTAAAGCGCTTGATGAAACTGTAAACCAGTGCTACGGCGGTGGTTCCGTCAACGTCGTAATCTCCGTAAACAAGAATCTTTTCCTTGTTGGTGACAGCCCTGTGGAGGCGTTCCACGGCGACATCCATATCCTTCATCAGGAAAGGGTCGTGAAGGTCCTCGAGCTTTGGACGGAAAAAGGCCATGGCCTGCTGGAAAGTTTCCACTCCCCTGGCAACAAGAAGCTCGGCCAGCACCTTGTCAATGCCGACCTCGGTGGCAAGACGTTCGACCTTTGCGGGGTCGGACGCTTCCTTGACTATCCATTTGCATCCTTTTGCCATAATTGCGTATTTATCCCGATTCACAAAGATAACCAATTATTTCCCAAAATTGAAAAAAGATTGTATTTTTGCAGCCATTATGGCAGAATTTAGCGAACAGGAACAGATACGCCGCGAATCGCTGGCTAAACTGAGAGAACTGGGCATCGAGCCGTATCCTGCGGCAGAGTACCCGGTTAATGCATCCGCCGCCGCAATTGCGGCGCAATACGACCCGGAAAAGGGGAATTTCCAGGAGGTTTGCATCGCCGGAAGGCTGATGAGCCGCCGCATTATGGGCGCAGCGTCATTCGGCGAACTGCAGGACGAGTCCGGAAGGATTCAGATTTATGTCAAGCGAGACGAAATCTGCCCTGGAGAGGACAAGACTATGTACAACACCGTTTGGAAGCGTCTGCTCGACATCGGTGACATCGTAGGAATCAAGGGTTTTGCATTCATCACCCAGACCGGACAGTTGAGCATCCACGCAAAGGAACTCACCCTCCTGAGCAAGTCCCTCAAAGTGCTTCCGATTGTAAAAGCCGCTGACGGTCAGGTATTTGACGCATTCACAGACCCTGAGCTGCGCTACAGGCAGAGATACGTGGACCTTATCGTGAACCCTCAGGTAAAGGATGTCTTTGTCAAGAGGGCCAAGATCATCGCCACGATGAGGCAGTATTTCAACGAGGCGGGATGCCTCGAGGTGGAGACTCCTATCCTGCAGAGCATTCCGGGAGGAGCTACCGCAAGACCTTTCATCACTCATCATAACGCGCTCGACATTCCTCTCTACTTGAGAATAGCCAATGAGCTGTATCTCAAGAGGTTGATTGTGGGCGGATTTAACGGCGTGTACGAATTTGCCAAGGACTTCCGCAACGAAGGAATGGACAAGACGCATAATCCGGAATTTACCTGTATGGAGATCTACGT
Source organism: Bacteroidales bacterium (assembly GCA_004556005.1). Taxonomy (GTDB): domain Bacteria; phylum Bacteroidota; class Bacteroidia; order Bacteroidales; family UBA932; genus Cryptobacteroides. Next base: position 9,601 of record SFJA01000020.1, read on the forward strand.
CGCATACAAGGACTACAACTGGATGATGGACTTTGTCGAGAAGATGCTCGGCAAGATTGCGATGGAGGTAAACGGCACGAGCGTTGTCAAGATTGGCGAGAACGAGGTTGACTTCGGTGGAAGTTACCGCCGCCTGCCGATTCTCGATGCGATCAAGGAATATGCCGGCGTTGATGTCAAGGGTATGGACGAGGCAGGACTCCGCGAGGTCTGCAAGCAGCTTCACGTCGAGATTGAGCCTTCTATGGGCAAGGGCAAGCTGATAGATGCCATCTTCGGTCAGTACTGCGAGGACAAGCTCATTCAGCCGACCTTCATCATCGACTATCCTGTAGAGATGTCCCCTCTTACCAAGAGACATCGTGAAAATCCTGAACTTACAGAGCGTTTCGAGCTTTTCGTTTGCGGAAAGGAACTCGCCAACGCCTATTCCGAGCTCAATGACCCTATTGACCAGCTCGAGAGATTCGAGGAGCAGGCAGCCCTGAAGAGCCGCGGAGATGACGAGGCAATGTACATCGACTATGACTTTGTGCGTTCGCTCGAGTATGGTATGCCTCCGACATCGGGTCTCGGAATGGGCATTGACCGTCTTACGATGTTCATGACCGGTCAGACGACCATCCAGGACGTGCTTTTCTTCCCTCAGATGAGGCCGGAAAAGACCGTAAGGAAGGAAGCGGCCGCCGCTGAAGAATAAGAATTGTCCCGATGACGGAAAGGATTACTTCAGCACAGAATCAGAAATTCAAACACTTGCTCGCGCTTCAGGAAAAATCCAGACTGAGGCGCGAGAGCGGTTTATTCGTGGTCGAGGGGGAACGCGAGCTTTTGCACTGTCTGGAGGGCGGGTTCAGGATACGCTGCGTGTTCTGCTGTCCGGAGCTGATGCGCTCGGATAATGGCCTCAATGCCACTCTGGAAGGCGTCCAGCGTTTCGACATCAGCCGCGAACTGTATGCAAAAGCCGCCCTGCGGGGAAGTACCGAAGGGATTGTTGCAGAAGTATTTGCAAAGGAAAGCAGGCTTGAGGACCTGGAACTTGGGGACAATCCTCTGATCGCAGTCCTGGAGTCAGTCGAAAAACCGGGCAATCTTGGAGCGGTTCTGCGTTCTGCAGATGCTTGCGGAGTTGATGCCGTGATTGTCTGCGATCCGCTGACCGACCTCTACAATCCCAATCTGATACGGGCTTCCATAGGTGCGGTCTTTACCGTCCCTTGCGTTGCGTGCAGCAGTTCCGAGGCAATCAACTGGATCAAATCCAATAATATACAGATTCTGACGGCCCAGCTTCAAGACTCTTCGCTGTATTACGACTGCGATATGAAGCGGCCGACTGCGATAGTTATGGGTACCGAAGCGACCGGTCTGTCCCAAGTCTGGCGTCAGGCGGCGGACGCCCATATCAGGCTACCTATGCTGGGCCGGCTCGACTCTCTCAACGTTTCGGTCAGCGCCGCAGTGCTGCTCTACGAGGCTTTGAGACAACGCAATTCCCTGAAATAAGATGATTTACGATAGATACGGACTCATAGGTCACCCTATCGGACACTCACGCAGCCCCCAGCTTTTCGAGGCTGCATACAGAGGCAGGTACGGATATGACCTGATAGAGGCGGAACAATTCTCCCTTGCCTGGGAGCGTTTCGTCGAGGGGCCATACCGCGCGATTAACGTGACTGCTCCGTTCAAGGCGGATGCTGCCGCGATGGCGGACTTTCCTGACGAGGCGGTGAAGCGGCTCGGGGCTGCGAACATAGTCGTGCGGACGGACAGGGGTATGGCTGCGCACAATTCTGATTTTCTGGGGGTTAAGCTGCTTCTGGAGCGCTATGCCTCCGAAATGAAAAGCGTCAGTGTGATAGGATTCGGCGGGGCGGGCAAGGCGGCCGCGGCTGCTGCCGAAGCCTGCGGACTGGAGACGAAAGTACTCAGGCACAACGAGTTGGAGAATGGTGCCGAGGCGGATGTAATTATCTTTACTCTGCCCAAGCCGGCTCCGGGTTGCGAGTTGTTGCGCGGAAAGCTGCTGATAGAGGCGAATTACCGTAATCCGTCGTTCGGAAACGGAGGACTTGAACTGCCGGAAGGCTGCCTGATGGTTCCGGGTTTGCAATGGCTTGCTGCTCAAGCAGTCACGGGTTATGAGCTGATGACGGGCGAAAAACCTGATGCAGAAAGCATAGAGAAAGTTATGTCCAATGGATAAAAATAGCTAAATTGCGGCAATCATTTAAATTGTAAGATTATGTCACTTAACAAAGTAATGCTTATCGGTAACGTCGGAAGAGACCCAGAAATACGTTACCTCGAAGGAAACAGCCAGGGCGGCGGCACTAAGGTCGCCACGTTTACACTCGCTACGACAGAACGTTACAGGGATCGCAACGGAGAGTTGCGCGAAAATACCGAATGGCACAACATAGTTGCCTGGAGGCAGACAGCCGATGTGGTTGAGCGATTCGTGAAAAAGGGAACCCAGCTTTATATTGAGGGTCGCCTGCGTACAAGGAGCTATACCGACCAGCAGGGTATCAAGAAATATACTACCGAAATCAATGCTGACAATCTCCAGCTTCTCGGCCGCCGTCAGGATGATCAGGGCCAGGGTGTCGGTTACCAGCAGGGCCAGGGCGGAGGATATCAGCAGAACGGTTACCAGCAGCCTCAGGGCGGCGGATATCAGCAGAGCGGTCAGGCTTGGCAGCAGCCTCAGGGCGGCCAGGGATGGCAGCAGGGCCAGCAGGGTGGCTATCAGGCCGCCCAGGGAACATACCAGCAGCCTTCATACGGTCAGCAGGCCGGTCCACAGGAAGCGGCAGCCCGTGCAGCGGACGCGGCAGCCGTAACCGCAGCAAAAGAAGCCGGGCAGGCTCCGGGATATATGAGCGAGGATGGCGGCGAGGACCTTCCGTTCTGACGCTTTGAATCATCTGTAAACCTAACCATTTGAGTTACAATGAATCTGCTTAGAGACAACAAAAAGACAAGGTGGGCCGTACTGTTCATCATTTCTTTCGTGATGTTTGCCGCCTACGTGGCATCGGACAACATATTTGCAGTTGAAACCACGCTCCAGGGCGATGCATACCAGATAAGCGACAGCGAATACAGTTCCCTCGCGGGCGCGTATTCGATCTTCAACGTATATCTGCTTATGCTCATCTTCGGAGGAATCATACTCGACAAGAAAGGAATTCGCTTTACCGGCACTATGGCTGCGGGGCTTATGGTGCTGGGCATTGGTATGCTGACGTTCGCGATGTTCCGTCTGCGAACGCTGGTTGCCGGCGGGGCGGTCATGGAGACCGTCAATTTCCTGGGAGACACGCTGAGGCCGCAGGTTCTGATTGCGGTGATAGGCATAGGCATATACGGAGTAGGTGCGGAAATAGCGGGAATTACTGCTACCAAGGTGATAGCCAAATGGTTCATAGGCTATGAAATGGCTCTCGCGATGGGACTGCAGCTCGCTCTCGCCAGACTCGGAACCGGCCTTGCCTACGGTCTGACCCCGGGCATCGTCAAGGCTTGCTCCGGCAACGTGGGCATCGCAGTGCTGGTAGGCCTGATTCTGCTGGGAGTCGGTCTGCTTGCATTCCTGGCCTACTGCGTCTATGACAAGAAACTAGACACCCAGATACGCGAGCAGGGAGTCAAGGAAGCCGAAAGCAACCCTGAGGACGAATTTAGCTGGAAAGACGTTATCGCCGTGGTGAAGAATCCTGCATTCTGGATGATTGCCCTTCTGTGCCTGCTGTTCTATGCAGCCGTCAATCCTTTCCTTAAGTATTCGACAGGTATGATGGTAAACAAATTCGGTATAGACCAGACACTTGCGGGTCTCTTCCCTATGATTCTCCCTATGGGATGCATAGTGCTGACTCCCCTTTTCGGAGGCGTTTACGACAAGAAGGGTCACGGTGCCGACCTTATGATTCTCGGTGCTGCAATCATTACGGGAGTTCACGTGGTATTTGCGCTTCTTCCGGGCGGTGCGAGTGCGGTGTTCCCTATTATGCTTATGGTGCTTCTCGGCATCGGTTTTGCCCTGCTGCCGTCGGCTATGTGGCCTTCGATTGCCAAAATCATCCCTGCAAAGCAGTTGGGAACGGCTATGGCGTTGACATTCTACATCCAGAATATAGGTTTTATTTTTGTTCCTAAGGCAATCGGCGCGATCAAGGGCGCAAGCGGTGACTATATGTGGGTATCCGTATTCTTTGCGGGTCTCGGTCTGGTTGCAATCGTTCTTGCTCTCGGCATCAAACTGCTTGACAAGAAGAAGCAGTACGGTCTGCAGCAGCCGAACATTCAGTCATAATTATGTACAAACTGCTGGATAAGGTCGATTGTCCGGAGGATATGAGGAGTTTTGGCACGGAGGATCTCAAGGTTCTCTGTGCCGAACTTCGTGATTATATGCTCAATTGCTGCTCCCGCAATCCGGGGCACGTGGCTTCGAGTCTCGGGGCTGTCGAGATTATCACGGCTGTCCACTATGTGTTTGATACGCCCAATGACAGTTTTGTTCTGGATGTCGGGCATCAGGCCTATGCGCACAAGATTCTGACCGGTCGCAAGGAACAGTTCAAGGATATCAGGACCGCCGGAGGACTGAGCGGATTCCCGAACCGGGAGGAAAGCAAATACGACTCATTCGGAGTTGGGCATTCGTCCACGGCGATTTCAGCGGCTCTCGGTATGGCTGAGGCGGAGAGGATTGCCGGCAGCGGCAGGAAGGTGATTGCGCTGGTGGGAGACGGTGCGCTGACGGGCGGGCTGTCGTTTGAGGGGCTCAACAATGCGGGTGACTCTAAAGCCGATCTGCTGGTCATTCTCAATGACAATGACCACTCCATCGACGACATTCACGGCGGTCTGCGCAACCATCTGATGAAGCTGAGCACCGACGCAAGGTACAACAAACTCAAGGACACAATTTGGAACCGCCTGGGCGACAGGCCTTTGCGCAGAACCATACAGCATCTGACGCGCAGGCTTAAGTCTTTGCTGATCAGGAAGAGCGGGGGTGACCTGTTCGAGGCTTTCGGGTTCAGGTATTTCGGCCCGGTGGATGGCAACGACATCGGGGCGGTTGTGGAGGTACTGCAGAAGATAAAGGGACTCAAGGGGCCAAGAATTGTTCATTGCATCACCACGAAGGGTTGCGGTTATGCTCCGGCAGAGAAGGATCCTACGACCTGGCACGCTCCGGGCAAGTTCAACGTCGAGACAGGCGAAAGGATAGGCACAAAGTACCAGAACAGCAGGTATCAGGATGTATTCGGGCAGACTTTATGCGACCTTGCGGAGATGGACGGCCGCGTGGTGGGCATTACGCCTGCGATGGCGTCCGGATGCGGGATGACAGAATTTGCGCAGCGTTTCCCTGAGCGTTTCTTCGACGTGGGCATAGAAGAGGAGCACGCGGTGACCTTCAGTGCGGGGCTCGCCTGCAGGGGTCTGAGGCCGGTCTGCAACATTTATTCTTCTTTTTCGCAGCGTTCGTATGACCAGATCATCCACGACGTTGCTCTGCAGAAACTGCCTGTAATGCTGTGCTTTGACAGGGCTGGGCTGGTCGGCGAGGACGGCGCGACCCATCAGGGCGTCTTTGACATCGCCGCTTACCGCAGCATACCGGGGCTGGTAATCAGCGTGCCGCGAAACGAGAGGGAACTGAGGAACCTGATGAATTCGGCCTTGAAACACGACGGTCCTTATATAATAAGGTATCCTAGGGGGACGGGCGAAGGAGTCAAGTGGAAGGATATGCCTTTTGAGGAGATTGAGACCGGAAAGGCAGAATGCCTCAGGGAGGGCAAAAGGATTGCCGTTCTGTGCTGCGGTCCGGTTTGCAGCATGGCTCTCGATGCGGCAGAGGAGCTGGACGGCGAGGTCGGAGTGTATAATTTCCGCTTTGTCAAGCCTTTCGATCGTGAGATGCTTGATGCTTTGTGTCAGAAATACGAGTATCTTGTGACTATCGAGGACGGATGTCTCAAGGGAGGGCTGTTTTCGGAGGTGAGCGAGTACGTAGCAGGGCTTGCGAAAGGGCCTGTCGTGGAGGGCGTAGGAGTGCCTGATGAGTTTATAAAACACGCCAGACAGAGCGAACAGAGGGAATATTGTGGGTTAAGCGCAGAAAACTTGCGAAAAATTTGCAAAAAGTATTTGGAAAACAAGAAATAATTCATACCTTTGCAATCCCTAAACGAAGGGAATTGAAATAACAACAGATTGCCGATGTAGCTCAGGTGGTCAGAGCGCGTGATTTGTAATCTCGAGGTCGTGGGTTCGAATCCCTCCATCGGCTCATCAGCAAAACAACAAGGGCAAGTACCAGAGTGGCCAAATGGGGCAGACTGTAAATCTGCTGGTTTTTACCTTCGGTGGTTCGAATCCATCCTTGCCCACCACAAGCGGAAGATAATCTTCCCATTTGCGGGGTTCGTATAATGGCTATTATGTCAGCCTTCCAAGCTGAAAATGGGAGTTCGATTCTCCTACCCCGCTCAAAGTTTGCCGATGTAGCTCAGGGGTAGAGCGCATCCTTGGTAAGGATGAGGTCATGAGTTCAAATCCCATCATCGGCTCTAATGCCGGTCTAAGCGCCGGTTTATTTTTGTAGAAACATAAACTTTATCGTAATATTATGGCAAAAGAAGTTTTCAAGAGGGATAAACCTCACGTCAACATTGGTACAATTGGCCACGTTGACCACGGTAAGACCACCCTTACTGCAGCTATCACCAAGGTGCTTGCTGACAAGGGCTTCAGCGAAGCAAGGTCTTTCGATCAGATTGATAACGCTCCAGAGGAGAAGGAGCGTGGTATCACCATCAACTCTTCACACGTAGAGTATCAGACCGCCAATCGTCACTATGCGCATGTCGATTGTCCGGGCCACGCCGACTATGTGAAGAACATGGTTACCGGTGCCGCTCAGATGGACGGTGCAATCCTTGTGGTTGCCGCTACTGACGGTCCAATGCCTCAGACCAACGAGCACGTGCTTCTCGCAAAGCAGGTTAACGTGCCTAAGATGGTAGTTTTCCTTAACAAGGTTGACCTTGTTGATGACGAAGAGATGCTCGACCTCGTAGAAATGGAGGTTCGCGATCTTCTTAGCAAGTATGATTTTGACGGTGACAACGCTCCTGTTATCCGCGGTTCAGCTCTTGGTGCACTCAATGGAGAGCCAAAGTGGGTTGAGAAGGTATGTGAGCTCATGGACGCCGTTGACGAATATATTCCGCTTCCTGTACGTGAGAACGAGAAGCCGTTCCTCATGCCTATCGAGGACATCTTCTCAATCACCGGACGTGGTACCGTGGTTACCGGACGTATCGAGACTGGTACCATCCACGTAAACGACCCTGCTGAGATCGTCGGATTCAACGACAAGCCAAAGGCAACCACCGTTACCGGTGTCGAGATGTTCCGCAAGCTCCTCGATCAGGGTGAGGCTGGTGACAACGTAGGTCTCCTCCTCCGTGGTATCGACAAGAAGGAAGTTAAGCGTGGTGAGGTTATCGCCAAGCCAGGTTCAATCACTCCTCACAAGCACTTCCTCGGACAGATTTACGTCCTGAAGAAGGAAGAGGGTGGCCGTCATACTCCGTTCCACAACAAGTATCGTCCTCAGTTCTTCATCCGTACTCTTGACGTTACCGGTGAGATTACTCTTCCAGAGGGAGTTGAGATGGTTATGCCTGGTGACAACGTTGAGATCAACGTTATGCTCATCACTCCTGTCGCACTCAACGAGGGTCTCCGTTTCGCAATCCGCGAGGGTGGACGTACCGTAGGTGCCGGTCAGGTTACCAAGATTCTTGACTAATTCAAGATAAGCCCGGGCGGATGCCCAAGTGACATCCGCCTGATTTAGGGGAATAGAACAATGGTAGTTCAGCGGTCTCCAAAACCGTGCATGTGGGTTCGATTCCTGCTTCCCCTGCAAAATATATCAAAGGTTACGATTTGGTAATTGTTTTTAACAGACACTGCAACTGAGCTTCCACCCTGCAGTGTCCATTAAATGTAAAGATGAAGAAGTTTATCAATTACTGCAAAGAGTCTTTCGTAGAGCTTACCAAAAAGACTACCTGGCCAAACTGGGAGAAGCTGCAGAGTTCAGCTATCCTCGTGCTTGTGACCACAGTCATTCTGGCAGCGCTTCTATGGGTAGTGGACTTCGCTTTCCAGCATCTGATGACCGCAATCTACACATTGTAAATCGTACTCGTTATGGGCGAAATGAAATGGTATGTGCTGCGGACTGCTGGAAGCAAAGAAAAGAAAGCCGCAGAATACCTCCAGAAAGAGATAGAACGCAGCAACCTGCAGGATCTGGTTTCTCAGGTCCTTGTTCCAGTTAAAAAAGAGATCGTGACTAAGAACGGCAAGAGAAAAGCGGTTGACAGACTGCTTTTCCCTGGCTATGTGCTTATACAGGCCGAACTCAATCCGAAGCTCGAAAGCATTATACGCAACGATGTGCCGGGAATGTCAGGTTTTCTTACAGAGAACAGGATGGTCAAGGGCAATCAGGTCGAGAGAGTTCCGGTGCCAATCAGAGAAGATGAGGCCCAGAGGATACTCGGCGTCCAGGACGAGAATGCAAACAATGCAGCGGAGACTTGCGTCAACTATGAAGTTGGTGAGGCAGTCCGCATTACCGATGGTCCGTTCAGCGGATTCAGCGGTACTGTAGATGCAATTCTGGAGGACAGAAGCAAAGTCAAGGTAATCGTAGTAATCTTCGGAAGGAAGACCCTTCTTGAACTCAACTTTACACAAGTAACTAAAGAATAACGTTTTATTATGGCAAAAGAAGTTACCGGATTCATTAAGCTCCAAATCAAAGGTGGAGCAGCCAATCCAGCACCTCCGGTAGGACCGGCACTCGGTTCCAAAGGCTTGAACATCATGGACTTCTGCAAGGCTTTCAATGCAGCCACGCAGGGAATGGCAGGAAAGATTGTTCCTGTTGTCATCACCGTTTACTCTGACAAGTCCTACAGTTTCGAAGTTAAGCAGCCGCCTGTAACCGTTTCACTCAAGGAGGCAGCTAAAATTACTAAAGCATCAGGTGAACCTAACCGCAAGAAGGTTGCCTCTGTTACCTGGGAGCAGGTAAGGGCAATTGCGGAAGGCAAAATGCCGGACCTCAACTGCTTCACTCTCGCATCGGCGATGAAGATGGTTGCAGGTACCGCAAGAAGTATGGGTATCACCGTAACCGGAGAATTTCCTCAGGACCTTTAAAAACCACACGCAGTTATGAGCAAGTTGACAAAAAATCAGAAAGCAGCATACGAGAAGTACGATTCTCATAAGCTGTACAGCCTCAGCGAGGCGTGCAAGGTTGTAAAGGACATTACTTTTACAAAGTTTGACGCATCCGTCGAGATTTCAGCCAACCTCGGAGTTGATCCGCGCAAGGCTAACCAGATGATCCGTGGCGTCGTTACCCTTCCTCACGGAACCGGTAAGGTTGTCAGGGTCCTCGCACTCTGCACTCCTGACAAGGAGAATGAGGCTAAGGAAGCCGGTGCAGATTATGTAGGTCTCGACGAATATATCGAGAAAATCAAGGGCGGCTGGACCGATGTTGACGTTATCGTCTGCACCCCTTCAGTTATGGCAAAGGTCGGCGTTCTCGGTAAGATCCTCGGTCCACGCGGACTTATGCCGAACCCTAAGACCGGTACCGTGACTATGGAAATCGGCGCCGCTGTAAAGGCATCAAAGGCCGGTAAGATCGACTTCAAGGTTGACAAGACCGGTATCATCCACACTGCCATCGGCAAGGTTTCATTCACTCCAGAGCAGATCTACGACAACGCTGCAGCAGTTCTCAACGAGATTGCCAAGCTCAAGCCGCAGACTCTCAAGGGTACTTATATGAAGAGCGCCGCTCTCTGCTCAACCATGAGCCCAGGTATCAAAGTTGATCTTAAGGCATTCCTCAACGGTGCTGAGTAAAAATTCAATATTATGAAAAAAGAACTTAAAGGACAGATTATTGAAACGATCTCAGCACAGCTCCAGCAGTATCCTAATTTCTACATTACAGATATCGCCGGACTGAACGCTGGACAGACTTCCAAGCTCCGCAGGGAATGCTTCAAGGAAGGCATCGTTCTCAACGTGGTTAAAAACACTCTCTTCAGCCACGTTCTGAAGGAGAGCAGCAACGAGGAGCTCAAAACCCTCATCGATACGCTTGTAGGCAACACCGCCATTATGTACACCAACGTTCCTGCCGCTCCTGGAAAGCTCATCAAGAAGCTCCAGAGGGAAGGTTTCCAGAAACCTGTGGTAAAGGGCGCATACGTACAGGACTGCGTATTTATCGGAGAAGACAAGCTTGATCAGCTCGCATCCATCAAGACCAAGGAAGAACTCATCGGAGACATCATCGCTCTCCTCCAGAGTCCTATCCAGAGAGTCATCGGCGGACTCGAGAACGCATCAGAAGGCAAGGGCGAGGACGAGAAGGTTTACTCAGGCGCTCCTGCCGCTGCTGAAGCTCCAGCAGCAGAGGCCCCGGCAGCAGAGGCTGCACCGGCCGAATAATCGATTAATATTAACAATTTAAAAAGATAAATTTATTATGGCAGATGTAAAAGCCCTTGCAGAAGAGTTGGTAAACCTTTCTGTAAAAGACGTTCAGGAACTCGCTAAGGTTCTTAAGGAAGAGTATGGTATCGAGCCTGCAGCCGCAGCAGTAGTTGTTGCCGGTGGTAACGAGGGTGGTGCTGCAGCTGAGGCTGAGCAGACCGAATTTGACGTTATCCTCAAGTCAGCCGGACAGGCTAAGCTCAATGTGATCAAGGTCGTTAAGGCTGAGCTCGGACTCGGACTTAAGGAAGCCAAGGATCTCGTTGACGGCGCTCCTTCTACCGTTAAGGAGAAGATTGCCAAGGCAGAGGCAGAAGCTCTCAAGGCAGCCCTTGAGGAGGCAGGTGCCGAGGTTGAGATTAAGTAAATGCTCATCCTTCCCTGCAGAGGGAACAATCAGGTTTAGAGCCGGGGGTAATAGGCTCTAAACCTTTTTTTCCGTATAAAACTTTTTCTCATTCCAAAGGCAGAATATGTCAAATAAGACCAATAACAAGCGAATAAACTTCGCAACTTCAAAAATTCTTGAATACCCGGATCTTCTTGAGGTGCAGCTGAAGTCGTTCAAGGACTTTTTCCAGCTTGAAACAACACCTGAAAACAGGAAGAACGAGGGTCTGTTCAAGGTTTTCCAGGAAATATTCCCGATTGAGGATACGAGAAACAATTACAAACTGGAGTTCATCGATTACTTCATCGAACCTCCAAAGTATTCGATCGAGGAGTGTCTGGAGAGAGGATCGACCTACAATGTCCCTCTCAAAGCAAAGCTCCGTCTTTCCTGTACGGATCCGGAGCACGAAGACTTCGCCGAGCGCGTTCAGGACGTGTACCTCGGGGATATTCCGTATATGACTCCTGCCGGCACCTTTGTGATCAACGGTTCAGAGCGAATCATTGTATCCCAGCTCCACAGGTCACCAGGTGTTTTCTTCGACCAGAGTATGCACGCCAACGGCACCAAGCTGTACTCTGCCCGAATCATCCCGTTCAAGGGATCGTGGATCGAGTTTGCGACAGACATCAACAACGTGATGTACGCATACATCGACCGCAAAAAGAAACTTCCGGTAACTACACTGCTCAGGGCAATAGGCTTTGACAGCGACAAGGACATCATCTCAATCTTTGACCTTGCCGAAGAGGTTGCCGTAACAAAGAAGAATCTCAAGGCCAACGAGGGCCGCAAGTTGGCTGCCAAGGTGCTCAAGACCTGGATAGAGGACTTTGAAGACGAGGATACGGGTGAAATTATCGCCATCGAGCGTACCGCCCCTATCATCGAAAGGTGCGAAGTCCTTGACGATGAGGCAATTGAAAAGATACTCGAGACCGATGTCAAGACGATACTTCTCCAGAAGGACGAAACTAACACCGCAGAATATTCGATTATCTTCAACACTCTCCAGAAGGACCCTACAAACAGCGAGATCCAGGCAGTCAACCATATCTACAAACAGCTCCGCAACTCGGAACCGCCTGATGAGAACACCGCCCGCGAAATCATCAACACTCTCTTCTTCAGCGAGAAGAGGTATGACCTCGGCAATGTCGGACGCTACCGCCTCAACAAGAAGCTCAAGCTTGATACCGACCCGAGCGTTCGCGTGCTTACCAAGACCGATATCATCGAGATCATCAAGTATCTCATCCAGCTCATCAACTCAAAGGCTACCGTTGACGATATCGACCATCTCAGCAACAGGCGCGTGCGTACCGTTGGCGAGCAGCTTGCCAACCAGTTCAGCGTCGGCCTCAGCAGAATGGCCCGTACCATTCGCGAGAGGATGAACGTTCGCGACAGCGAGCAGTTCAGCCCTACCGACCTCATCAATGCAAAGACCCTGTCGTCAGTAATCAACTCGTTCTTCGGTACGAGCCAGCTGTCACAGTTCATGGACCAGACCAACCCTCTTGCAGAAATCACTCACAAGAGGCGTCTCAGTGCGCTCGGTCCGGGAGGTTTGAGCCGCGACCGTGCAGGATTCGAAGTGCGAGACGTGCACTATACCCATTATGGACGCCTCTGCCCTATCGAGTCTCCTGAAGGTCCGAACATCGGTCTTATTTCATCATTGTGCGTTTATGCGAGAATCGACTCTCTCGGCTTTATCGAGACTCCGTACCGTGACGTGAAGAACGGCAAGGTGGATCTCAGCAACGAGGGTTGTCACTATATGTCCGCCGAAGAAGAGGAGGACAAACTGGTTTCACTTGCAAACGTGAATATGGACGAGGAAGGAAACATCCTCGACAGCCGCATCCAGTGCCGCCTTGAAGCCGACTTCCCGGTCGTTTCCAAGGAAGAGGTGGATTATATGGACGTTGCGCCTAACCAGATGGCTTCCGTTGCAGCTTCACTCATTCCGTTCCTCGAGCACGATGACGCACACCGTGCATTGATGGGAGCGAACATGATGCGTCAGGCAGTTCCGCTTCTCAAGCCTCAGGCTCCTATCGTGGGTACAGGTCTCGAGGAAAGGGTTTGTCTTGACTCACGCACCCAGATCGTTGCAGAGCGTGACGGTGAAGTGACTTACGTGGATGCCAACGAAATCCATATCAAATACAACCGTACCGAGGATGAAATCTTCGTAAGCTTCTCTCCTGAGGAGACCGTTTACAAGCTTCCTATCTACCGCAGGACCAACCAGAGCACAACCATACTCCTCAAGCCTATCGTACGCAAGGGTGACAAGGTTGTCAAGGGACAGATTCTCACCGAAGGTTATGCCTGCGAGAACGGAGAGCTTGCTCTCGGCCGCAACCTGATGGTAGCATTTATGCCTTGGAAGGGTTACAACTACGAGGATGCCATCGTGCTCTCCGAGGAGATGGTAAAGTGGGACGTACTCACATCCATTCACGTTGACGAGTACCTCACCGAAGTTCGTGATACCAAGCGCGGTATGGAGGAACTCACCTCAGATATCCCTAACGTCAGCGAGGACGCTACCAAGAATCTCGACAAGGACGGCATCGTCAGGGTCGGCGCCCATATCGAACCGGGCGACATCATGATCGGTAAGATCACCCCTAAGGGCGAAAGCGATCCTTCACCTGAAGAGAAGCTCCTCAAGGCAATCTTCGGAGACAAAGCCGGCGATGTCAAGGACGCATCCCTCAAGGCCAACCCATCGCTTTCAGGTACCGTTATCAAGACTGCCCTCTACTCCAAGAGCGCAAAGGAAAGCGGTCGCAGGGGCAGTGCCGCCAGAAGCGACAAGAAGGCAAGAGAGGAGAAGAGGCAGGCAGAATTTGACAGCAAGGCAGAAAAGCTCAGGACCGAATTCCTCGGAAAACTTGCAGTCCTGACCAAGAACAAGAAGAGTGCAGGCGTGACCGACCTCTACGGTGTGGAAATCATCGCCAAGGACAAAAAGTTCACCGCCGACGTGCTCAAGAACATCGACTACGACAACGTCAACTCCAACAAATGGACGACCGACAAGGACAGCAATGTCCTCATCAGGGAGCTCATCAACAACTATTGCATCGCTCTCAAGACTGAGGCTGCGATCTGCAAGAGGGATATCGACAAGATAAAGGTCGGCGATGAGCTTGCCAACGGAGTAATGCAGCTTGCAAAGGTTTACATTGCCAAGAAGCGCAAGATTACCGTAGGTGACAAGATGGCCGGACGTCACGGAAACAAGGGTATCGTGGCCAAGATTGTCCGTCGCGAGGATATGCCGTTCCTTGAGGACGGTACACCGGTGGACATTGTGCTCAACCCTCTCGGCGTGCCTTCACGAATGAACCTCGGCCAGATTTACGAAACAGTTCTCGGATGGGCCGGACAGAAGCTCGGAGTCAAGTTCAGCACCCCGATCTTTGACGGTGCAAGCATTGAGGAAATCAACGAGCTTACCGACAAGGCGGGTCTGCCACGTTACGGAAAGACCCAGCTCAGGGACGGAGGTACCGGAGATTACTTCGACCAGCCTGCAACCGTGGGTGTCATCTATATGATCAAGCTCGGCCATATGGTTGACGACAAGATGCACGCACGTTCCATCGGACCTTACTCGCTAATCACCCAGCAGCCTCTCGGAGGAAAGGCTCAGTTCGGAGGTCAGCGATTCGGAGAGATGGAGGTTTGGGCCCTCGAGGCATTCGGTGCGGCAAACGCCCTCCAGGAGATTCTTACAGTCAAGTCTGATGACGTCACCGGACGTTCAAAGACTTACGAAGCGATTGTCAAGGGCGACCCTATGCCGCCTGCAGGCATTCCGGAGTCACTCAACGTGCTTCTCCACGAACTCAGGGGACTTGGTCTCAAGGTTACATTGGAATAACAATCTGCAATTAAGCTATTATGCCTACTTACAATAACAAGGACAACAAGGTAAAAAGCAATTTCCAGACGATAAGCATCTCGCTCGCTTCGCCGGAGGACATCACCGCGAGGTCCTGCGGCGAGGTGCTCAAGCCGGAAACCGTCAACTACAGGACTTACAAGCCTGAGCGCGACGGACTCTTCTGCGAAAAGATCTTCGGTCCTACCAAGGACTACGAGTGCTACTGCGGCAAGTACAAGAGGATACGCTACCGCGGAATCGTCTGTGACAGGTGCAACGTGGAAGTTACCGAAAAGAAGGTACGCCGCGAGAGAATGGGTCATATCGCCCTCACCGTTCCTGTAGCCCACATCTGGTATTTCAAGTCAGCTCCGAACAAGATTTCGGCCCTGCTCGGCATTCCTGCCAAGAAGCTTGAGTCCGTCATCTATTATGAGAAGTACATCGTAGTCAAGTCAGGAAAGAGCGGCATCGACAAGATGGAACTGCTTTCCGAAGACGAGTACCTCGACGTTCTCACCAAGCTTCAGGGCAACGATAACCTTTCCGATGCCGATCCGGACAAGTTCATCGCAAAGATGGGTGCAGAAGGTATCTACGACCTCCTCAAGGAGATTGACGTAGAGGTTCTCTGCAAGGAACTCCGCCAGAGGATGGCTTCGGAGCAGTCACAGCAGCGCAAGGCTGACCTGCTCAAGAGGCTTCAGGTTGTAAAGTGGTTTGTCGAGTCAAAGGACATCAACCGTCCTGAATGGATGGTGCTCAAGGTCATTCCTGTCATCCCGCCTGATCTCAGACCTCTCGTTCCGCTTGACGGAGGAAGGTTTGCGACATCGGATCTCAATGACCTGTACCGCCGCGTTATCATCCGCAACAACCGACTAAAGAAACTCATTGAGATCAAGGCGCCTGAGGTCATTCTCCGAAACGAGAAGCGTATGCTCCAGGAGGCAGTTGACTCACTCTTCGACAACTCGAAGAAGTCTTCTGCAGTCAAGAGCGAGACCAACAGGGCACTCAAATCCCTTTCTGACTCACTCAAGGGAAAGCAGGGACGTTTCCGTCAGAACCTCCTCGGTAAGCGTGTCGATTATTCTGCACGTTCGGTTATCGTCGTTGGCCCTGAACTCAACATGCACGAGTGCGGTCTGCCTAAATATATGGCTGCCGAACTTTACAAGCCATTTATCATCCGCAAGCTCATCGAGCGCGGTATCGTAAAGACCGTAAAGTCCGCAAAGAAGATTGTTGACCGCAAGGATCCTGTCATCTGGGACATACTTGAAAACGTGATGAAGGGACATCCGGTGCTCCTCAACCGTGCACCTACCCTCCACCGTCTCGGTATCCAGGCATTCCAGCCAAGGATGATTGAAGGAAAGGCCATCCAGCTGCACCCTCTCGCATGTACGGCATTCAACGCCGACTTTGACGGTGACCAGATGGCTGTCCATCTCCCACTCGGAAATGCTGCCATCATGGAGGCCCAGCTTCTCATGCTCGGTTCCCAGAACATCCTCAACCCTGCCAACGGAGCGCCTATCACGGTGCCTTCACAGGACATGGTGCTCGGACTCTATTACATCACCAAGATACGTCCGGGTGCAAAGGGTCAGGGCAAGACCTTCTATTCAGCAGAAGAAGTCATTGTCGCATATAACGAGAAGGCTATCGACATGCACGCCGAAATCAACGTCAGAGTGCTCAAGGACAAGCTTCATCCGGAGCTCGGAACCGAGATCATCAAGACTACCGCAGGCCGCATCATCGTGAACCAGCTCGTTCCGGAAGAGGTTCCTTACGTTAACGTGGTTCTCGGAAAGAAGGCGCTCAGGAACGTCATCACCAACGTCATCAAGTTCACCGGTGTAACACGCACCGCCAAGTTCCTTGACGACATCAAGAACCTCGGTTACTACCAGGCATTCCGCGCCGGTATCTCATTCAACCTCGGCGACGTGCTCGTACCGGAGGAGAAAAAGACCCTCGTGGAAGATGCATACAACAAGGTTGCAGAAATCCGCGAAGAATACGAAGCCGGTTTCATCACCAACAACGAGCGTTACAACAAGGTCATCGACCTCTGGTCATCAGTGGACAACAAGCTCACGTCGATCCTGACCAAGCAGATTTCGGCTGACCAGCAGGGATTCAACCCTGTATATATGATGCTCGACTCAGGAGCCCGAGGATCCGCTCAGCAGATCAAGCAGCTCTGCGGTATGCGAGGACTTATGGCAAAGCCTCAGAAGGCCGGAGGAAGCGGTGCCGACATCATCGAGAACCCTATTATCTCCAACCTTAAGGAGGGTATGAGCGTGCTCGAATACTTCATCGGTACCCACGGTGCGCGCAAGGGTCTTGCAGATACCGCCCTCAAGACTGCGGACGCAGGTTACCTTACCCGCCGTCTCGTTGACGTAAGCCACGACGTGATCATCACGGAAGAGGATTGCGGAACGCTCAGGGGACTTGTAGCCACCGCCATCAAGGATAAGGACGAAGTCGTAGAGTCTCTCGGCGAGAGGATTCTCGGACGCACCACGGTTCACGATATCGTCAACCCTATCACGGGAGAACTCATACTCCCTGCGGGAGCCGAAATCAAGGAAGCCGAGGCCGACCTTATCAACTCGCTCCCTATCGAGCAGGTGGAAATCCGTTCAGTGCTTACCTGCGAGAGCCGCAAGGGTGTCTGCGCAAAGTGCTACGGACGTAACCTTGCTACGACAAGACCTGTTGAAAAGGGAGAGGTTGTGGGTGTGATTGCCGCACAGTCCATCGGTGAGCCTGGTACACAGCTTACCCTGCGTACCTTCCACGCCGGAGGTGTTGCAGGTGACCAGGCAGCCGACAACTCCATCACTTCAAAATACGCAGGAAAGCTTGCATTCTCTGAATTGAGGACCATACAGAGGGTAAATCTTGTCGGTGAAGTCGAGGATGTTGTAGTCAGCCGCACGACTGAACTCCGCATTCAGGACGAGAACACCGGAATGACATTCTCCCAGTATGACATCCCTTACGGAGCAGTTCTTCACAAGAAGGAAGGCGACAGCGTAGTCAAGGGAGACCTCATCTGCGAATGGGACGCATACAACGCCATCACCATCGTTGAAAATGCAGGACGCGCACAGTTCGAGAACCTCATTGAAGGCGCTACTTTCATCAAGGAAGTTACCGACGGTGTTTCCAGCAGCAACGACAAGATCATCATAGAGTCCAAGGATAAGACCAAGAACCCTACCCTCCACATTCTCGACGAGAACGGAGAGACCGTAAAGCAGTACAACCTGCCTGTAGGAGCCCACGTTATGGTAGAGGACGGAGCAATGGTCAAGGTCGGAGACATCATCATCAAGATACCTCGCGCTGTCGGCAAGGCAAGCGATATCACCGGTGGTCTGCCTCGAGTTACGGAACTCTTCGAAGCCCGCAACCCAAGCAACCCTGCCATTCTTTCCGAAATCAACGGTGAAGTCATCATGGGCAAGGTCAAGAGAGGTAACCGCGAGATTATCGTAAAGAACAAGAGCGGTGTTGAAAAGCACTACCTCGTTCCTCTGACCAAGCAGATTCTCGTTCAGGAAAACGACTACGTCAAGGCAGGAACACGACTCTCGGACGGTGGCGTGTCACCAAGCGACATACTCGCCATTCTCGGACCTGTCAAGGCGCAGGAGCATATCGTAAACCAGGTTCAGGCCGTTTACCGTATGCAGGGCGTTAAGATCAACGACAAGCACTTCGAGATTATCGTGCGCCAGATGATGAGGAAGGTAGAGGTCACCAACGCCGGTGATACCGAATTCCTCCAGGACGAGATGGTTGACAAGTGGAAGTTTATGGACGTTAACGACAACATCTACGGCAAGTTCTACATCGTGGATGCAGGTGAGTCATCAAGATTCGAAGCCGGAAGCATCGTCAGCGCACGTGACTACAGCAACGAAAACGACTCTCTCGCCCGCCAGGGACTCAAGCCGATGATTGTCCGTCCTGCACAGCCTGCGACTGCAAGAATGATACTCCAGGGTATCACCCGCGCGGCCCTCAAGACCGACAGTTTCATCTCTGCAGCCTCATTCCAGGAGACAACCAAGGTGCTCAGCGAAGCCGCTATCCGCGGTAGGGTCGATCACCTCGAAGGCCTCAAGGAAAATGTCATCTGCGGACATCTGATTCCTGCAGGAACAGGTCTCAAGGAGTACCAGGACATCATTGTAGGACGCAAGGACGAACTTGTCCAGGAGCTCGGAGAACTCTAGTATTGGATATACTTTCAGAAAAGGACGGCCTGTCAGTCAAAAGACTTGAAGGCCGTCTTTTTTGTGCATGATGGGCTGCGAAAAAAAGCTCGTTGCAGTTTGAAGCTGCGGCGATTTTGATTATCTTTCCTCTATAAATCAAATATTCTATACGTGCGAGAGGTATGCAGAAGCGGATATGGCATCATAGGTACGTATGGCAAGCCAGCCACCTTGATGGAAGGCGGATAGAATAATAAATAACTTTCCTCTTCGAACTCTACGGTTCAAACGGGCCTCCTAAGCCGGAGCGTTAGCCAATTTACGGGACGGGGACGAACCACCATAAAGATAGTGACCTTACAATATGCGGTATATATTGGACCGACCGATTACTCAGCCGGGGCAATATCAGGGGTGTAGTCGCGATAAGCGACATTGTCGTGCATGACATACCAGACAGCGGTAAGAATCTTTCTGGCAATGGCCACCTGCACTTTCATCTTGTTCTTTCGGCGAACGACGACTTGATGGTAGCTGAACTTGTTGAAGTAACAGCCTTGCGTTTTGGATGCGGCCCAGGAGCATTCGATGAGAGTTTTCCTCAAGTATCTGTTTCCGTGTGTAGTGCTCCTGGCCTTGATCTTACCGGCACTTTCCTCGTTGCGCGGCTTCAGTCCGCACCAGGATACAAGGTGGGCGGCATCTTCGAATGATGACATATCTGTGCCCACTTCGGCGATTATGGCTGTAGCCGAACGTCCCTTGATTCCGGGTATGGTCTGAAGGTTCTTCAACTGCTGAGGAAAGTACTGCTGGCAGATGGCATCCATCTTCGACTGACATTCATCTTTGTGTCTTTCAGCAAGTGCGACTTCTTCCCGTAGCTGGCGGATGACATCAATGTCCGTATTGGATATAACTCCGGTGAGCGACGCCAGGATAACATCTTTGCCGACACGATTGATTGTACGGCCATGGATGACCTTCGTCAATTCCGCAGGATCACGAGTCCCTTCGGATATCAGGCGAACGACTTCCTTGTAGCTCTTTCCGTCAGTCGTGGAGACATAGTTGCTGATGCGGATGTTGCAACGTTGCAGTGCAGCATCGAGTTTCCCCAACTTACGGACGCATTCAGCATTCAGGTCTGAGATACGCCTGTCGTATTGGCGCAATTGCTGGATAAGATCATCAGGAACATAACTCCCCTTGATGAGATCCTTGAGAAGGCAGGTGGCAATCCATTCCGCATCCTTCACGTCACTCTTCTTTCCCGGAAGTTGCTTGATGAAGTAT
>SFJA01000086.1 GCA_004556005.1 Bacteroidales bacterium
TCAATCTCGACCAGAACAGGATAATGAAGATCTTTACCTTCGTGTCCCTGCTCCTTATGCCTGCGACATTGATAGCAAGCTTCTACGGCATGAACATCACACTGCCTCTTGCGGACAAGTGGTGGTCGTGGATACTGATTTCACTTCTGATGGTACTGGTCGTCGTTATGACCTGGTTCATTTTCCGTCGCAAGAAGATGCTTTGATGTAGTCCTGATAGTCCTCCATCGCAAGCCTTATCACCTCCTTCGCTTCTTCAGCGCCGTATTTGTTAACAAAGACCATCCTCTTCTTGCTGTCTCCCGGGATATCCTTGTAAGTCGTGAAATAATGCACGAGCCTGCGGACTATCTCCATAGGGAGGTCTTCGATATCATTGCAGGAACCGTAGATTGCGTCTGTCTTGAGCACGGCGATGATTTTGTCGTCTGCCTGATTGTGGTCGAGAAGCCTCAGACCTCCTATTGGACGGCAGTTTACGATGATGTCACCGTGAGTGACATCCTTTTCGGTAAGTACACAAATGTCCAGCGGGTCGTGGTCTCCTTCAATGTCATAGCGGGCAAGGGCGTCGTTGGTCTTGCTCGCCATTTTCTTGTCGCAGTATGTGCGGGGGATAAATCCGTACAGGGACGGAACGATGTTGGAGAATTTCTGCGGACGGTCCAGGCTCAGATATCCGGAGGCCTTGTCAACCTCATATTTTACGGTGTCGGTCGGAACTATCTCGATAAAAACCCTTAGTTCGTCAGGACAGTTGGGCCCCAGGTCGATTCCGTGCCAGGGATGTGCCTTGTGTGCGTGTGAAAAGTCAGCCATATCATCAAAAAACAATCGCCCGGGCACGATTAAGGCCCGGGCTTGCATATAAAAGGTGTATGTATTACCTTGCCTTGTTGTTTGATCCGAGAACGTTGATGATCTTGTGGATGTACATCTTCTTCATCTCCTCACGTGCCGGCTTGAGATACTGGCGAGGATCGAAGTGCTCAGGATGCTCAGCAAAATGCTGACGGATGGCAGCGGTCATTGCAAGACGGCTGTCAGAGTCGATGTTGATCTTGCATACTGCGCTCTTGGCTGCCTTGCGGAGCTGCTCCTCAGGGATACCTACTGCATCAGGAAGGCGTCCGCCGTTTGCGTTGATGATATCAACATACTCCTGTGGAACTGAAGAAGATCCGTGGAGAACGATAGGGAAACCAGGAAGTTTCTTCTCGATTGCCTTGAGCACGTCGAAAGCGAGCGGTGGCGGAACGAGACGTCCGGTCTTTTCATCGCGGGTGCACTGCTCTGGCTTGAACTTGTATGCGCCGTGGCTGGTTCCGATGGAGATGGCGAGAGAATCGCACTTGGTCTTCTTTACGAAGTCAACGACCTCCTCAGGCTTGGTATAGTGTGAAACCTCTGAAATAGTTGACAACCTTGCGGGTCAGGGCAACGTTCTCCTCGTAAGGAAGAGATGAACCGTCGATCATTACGCTTGAGAAACCGAAGTCAACGCAGCTCTTGCAAAGCTCGTAGCTGTCACCGTGATCGAGGTGAAGAACAATCTGAGGCTTCTTCCATCCGAGTTCCTTTGCATACTCAACGGCTCCCTGTGCCATATAGCGGAGGAGAGTCTGGTTTGCATAGTTGCGGGCACCCTTGGAAACCTGGAGAATAACTGGAGACTTTGTTTCAGCGCTGGCCTGAATGATAGCCTGAAGCTGCTCCATATTGTTGAAGTTGAATGCCGGGATGGCGTAGCCGCCCTTTACTGCCTTGGCGAACATCTCACGGGTGTTCACAAGGCCAAGATCCTTAAATGAAACTTTCATAATTTTTTATGATTGAATTTTCAATTTTCTAAAATCATACAAAGGTAAGAAATATTTACTACATTTGCATACACTAACTGCAATAATGACTGGTAAAGTAATAATTTTTTCTGCGCCATCGGGCGCCGGCAAGAGCACTGTCGTAGGGCACCTGCTCAAATTGCATCCTGAGTTCGAATTTTCAGTATCAGCGACTTCGCGTCCTCCCCGCGGCGAGGAAAAGGACGGCGAGGCCTATTATTTCATAAGTGCGGAACGCTTCAGGGAACTTATCGCCCTCGACTCCTTTGTCGAATACGAAGAAGTCTATCACGACCGTTTCTACGGCACGCTCAAGTCCGAGGTCGAGAGAATCTGGGAAAAAGGTCACGTCATCATTTTTGACGTGGACGTCAAGGGCGGAGTCAGCCTTAAGAAGTACTTCGGCGACGCCGCGCTGAGCATTTGCATCATTCCGCCTAGCCTCGAAGTGCTCGAAAAGCGTCTCAGAGGCCGTGGCACCGACAGCGAGGAGGCGATATGCGAACGCCTCGCAAAAGCAGAATGGGAACTTCAGTATGCCGAGGGCCGGTTCGACCGCAAGCTCGTCAACGACAAGCTCGAAGACACTTTCCGGGAGGCGGAGGAAATGGTCGATGCCTTCCTCTCGACCCCTGCCGTACGTGACAATTCTTCTTTAAGATGAGGACCCTTCTGTATTCCGGCTCGTTCGACCCTCTTCACATCGGGCACCTCGCCATACTGAGGTCCCTTTGCGCCGACCCGGGAGTCGGCAGGGTGCTGCTCGTAGTCTCGCCGCAGAATCCTTTCAAGAACCCCGAAAAGGCCCTGAGCGCCGAGAAACGCTTCCGTGCCGCTGTCCTTGCCGTTGCCCGCCACCCCGAGCTTGACAAGGTCTGCGTCAGCGACATCGAACTGCATATGGCCCCGCCTCATTACACCATAAGGACACTGGATGCCCTCAGGGCGGAGTGTCCCGACGATGATATAAGGCTCGTAATCGGGGCGGACAACCTCGGATGCATACGGGGCTGGTATCAGTACAGACGAATTCTTCTAGGATACGGGGCCCTCGTATTCCCCCGCAGGGGTTATGACATTGCCGGGCTGCGGCAGGATCTGCTTTCGGAGGATGCGCTCTACAGGATAGACGCTGTCGATGCCGAACAGGTGGACATATCTTCTACCGACATACGCAACGCCGTCTCTCAGGGAAAAGACGTGTCGGATTTGCTGATGTAGTCGTTATAACTTGTTTATTAAAAAACAATTCACTAAATTTGCGCGCCGTTTTTGAGGGGGCTGTTTGCTGCTTCGGCAGATACAGGTCCCGCGGTTCAGAAAATAATGTTTAACTACTAGTTTGTTTTACTTTAAGATTTATGTCAGAAGAAACAAAACCAATCGCCGAGGTGGAGACTCCAGCAGTGGCTCCACAGGCAGAAAAAGAAACCAAGAAAGAGATTCTCAACGCTTCCGTAAAGCCTGAGGACTTTGACTGGGATGCATTTGAGAGTGACTCATACGGCTCAGTCAGCAAGGAAGAAGTTGAGAAGGCCTATGACAGCACCCTTTCCAAGATCGTGGAGAACGACGTGGTTGAAGGTGAGGTCACCTCAGTCAACAAGCGCGAAGTTGTCGTAACCATCGGCGGCAAGAGCGAAGGTGTCATCCCTGTATCGGAGTTCCGTTACAACTCTGACCTCAAGGTAGGTGACAAGGTTGAGGTTTACGTAGAAAGCGCAGAGGACAAGAAGGGCCAGCTCGTGCTCAGCCACCGCAAGGCACGTGCACTCAAGTCTTGGGATAGAGTCAACGAGGCATTTGAGAAGGACGAGATTGTCAAGGGATTTGTCAAGACCCGCACAAAGGGCGGTATGATCGTGGACGTATTTGGAATCGAGGCGTTCCTCCCTGGCAGCCAGATCGACATCAAGCCTATCCGCGACTACGATCAGTATGTAAACCAGAACATTGACTTCAAGATTGTCAAGATCAACCAGGAGTTCCGCAACGTTGTCGTATCCCACAAGGCGCTTCTCGAGGCCGAGCAGGAGGCAAAGCGCGCTGAGCTCATCTGCAAGCTTGAAAAGGGCCAGGTACTCGAAGGCGTTGTCAAGAACATCACCAACTACGGTGTGTTCGTTGACCTCGGCGGAGTTGACGGTCTCATCCATATCACCGATCTTTCATGGGGTCGTGTAAATCACCCTGAGGAGATCGTTTCCCTCGATCAGCAGATCAAGGTTGTCGTTCTCGACTTCAACGAGCAGCAGAAGCGTATCGCTCTCGGTCTCAAGCAGCTCACTCCTCAGCCTTGGGATACCCTCGATCCATCCCTCAAGGAAGGCGACACCGTTAAGGGTAAGGTTATCCTCATCGCTGACTACGGCGCATTCATCGAGATTGAACCGGGCGTAGAAGGACTCGTTCACGTTTCCGAAATGTCTTGGAGCCCACGTCTGCACAGCGCTCAGGAGTTCCTCAAGGTAGGTGACGAAGTTGAGGCACGCATCCTCAGCATCGACCGCGATGCTCACAAGATTTCCCTTGGTCTCAAGCAGCTTACCGAGAATCCTTGGGAGAACATCCGCACCAAGTATCCTGTTGGCAGCAAGCACAAGGCTACCGTACGCAACATCACCAACTTCGGCGTGTTTGCCGAGCTTGAGGACGGCGTAGAGGGTCTCGTTCATATCAGCGACCTCAGCTGGAACAAGATCAAGCATCCTTCAGAGGTTGTTGCTCCTGGTGACGTCATCGATGTTCAGATCCTTGACTTCGACGAGGCAAACCGCAAGCTCAGCCTTGGACGTAAGCAGCTCACTCCAAACCCTTGGGACGAGATCGAGAGCAAGTATCCTGTAGGTTCTACCGTTGAGGGTACCATCGCTTCACTTACCGACAAGGGCGCCAACATCACTCTTGACGGTGACGCTGAAGGATTTGCATTCACCCGCGAACTCGTTAAGGAAGACGGAAAGCAGGCAATTGTTGGCGAGACCCTTCCGTTCAGGGTTATCGAACTCCGTCGCAGCACCCGCCGCATCCTTCTCAGCCACGTGCGTACCTACGCCGAGGTTAAGGAAAAGGCAGTTGCAGCTGAGGCAGAGAACACCAAGAAGGTAATCAAGAAGGTCAACACCAACGTCGAAAAGACCACTCTCGGTGACATCGACGCTCTCGCAGCTCTCAAGGAGAAGCTCGAGAAGGGTGAGTAATCTTTATGGACCTTACTCTTACTATAATGGGCACAGCTTCGGCTATGCCCATTTCCGATAGATATCCAAGCGCCCAGATGCTTTCTGCAGGAGGGCGCTTGTTTCTCATTGATTGCGGAGAAGGCTGTCAGCAGCAGATGAGGCGCGCCCATCTGTCTTTTGTCAAGATTGAGGCGATATTCATCTCCCACATACACGGAGACCACGTGTTCGGACTCTTCGGGCTGCTTAACTCCATGGCTATGTACGGCCGGACCGGACAGCTTCATATCTACGGTCCACAGCCACTTGGAAACATAATCCAGTTCTTCCGCAACTACTTCAAGGACGACAGCGGACTTGAACTGGTCTATCACCCGCTGAATATGAAGGAACCGGAAATTGTCCACCGTTCCAAGGATTTGACTGTCAGTGCCTTCCCGCTTCAGCACAAGCTGCCTTGCTACGGGTTCAGGTTTGACGAGGTGGTTTCCGAAAAGCATCTTTTCTACAATCCGTCCTATAAGGGAAAATCCTATGCCTACTGTTCTGACACAAAGCCTTTCAAGGAACTCCCTTCCTGGGTGGCCGGTGTGGATACACTCTATCACGAGGCCACGTATATGAACGGAATGGAGGACAAGGCTCTGCAGTATTTCCACTCAACCACCGCCCAGGCGGCACTGTGTGCAAAAGAAGCCGGAGCGGGGCGTCTCATAGTGGGCCATTATTCCTCCCGCATAAGGGATTATGAAGCATATCTGCACGAATGTGCCGAAATTTTTCCCAATACCGTAGCAGCAAACGACCTTGATGTGTTCAAGATTTAGTAAATTAGCGGAATGAAAAAGTTACTGCTTGCAATACTTCTGCCTTTTCTCTGCCCGGTACACCCGGATCAGAGCCCGCAGGAGAGATATATTGACCAATGGTCCAGCACCGCCGTTGCAGAAATGAAGCGCTCGGGAGTCCCGGCCAGCATCACCCTGGCCCAGGGCCTGCTCGAATCCAATGCCGGCCAGTCTTCTCTTGCCACCAATGCAAACAACCACTTCGGAATCAAGTGTCACAATACCTGGAAAGGCAAGCGCACCTATGCCGACGACGATGCCAGGAACGAATGCTTCCGTGTATATCCCAGCGCTGAAGAGTCTTTCCGTGACCATTCCGACTTTCTGCGCTATCAGGACCGCTACAAAAAGTTGTTCGAGCTTGATCCTACCGATTACAAAGCCTGGTCAAAGGGTCTCAAAAAGGCAGGATATGCCACTGATCCCAAATATGCAAGCAAACTTATCCGACTGATTGAGGATTACGAACTCTACCGCTTCGACCTCGACCGTGACAACTCTGCAGTTGACGTTCCACAGGCCCCTGTAGAGCTGGAGTCTCCTCGCGACTCCAGGACGGGCCGTATCGCCAGCGCCTCAACCAACGAGTATCTCAATGTCTCATTTGCTCGTAAGGAGTTGAAACAGAACGGTGTACGTTTTATCTACTCATTGGAGGGCGAGTCTTACTCTTCCATTGCCACTTCGCGCAAGCTCTTCCTTAAAGAGATCCTTTCATTCAATGATGCCGACAGCGATGCAGTGCTGGACCCGGGAACAGTCGTCTATCTCGAACGCAAGAAGAAACAGGCGGCTAAGGGCGTTGACAAATTCATAGTCGGGCCACAAAAGCAAACGCTGCGCGAGATTGCACAGCGTTTCGGTGTGAGGGAAAAGTCCCTGCGAAAGATCAACGGCTTTGCAGACGGCTTCGAACCTGACGAGGGCGACACCGTCCTCCTGCGCTAGATATCCACGTCTTCGAGTTCCTCTTCGGAACGAAGGTTGTCCATAATGAAATGCTGACGCTCTATGGTGTTGTCACCCATATAGAACAGCATTATTTCACCTATGCTTTCCTCTTCGGCGAGCTTGACAAGGTCGAGCCGCATCTCGGGTCCTATGAAGTCCTTGAACTCGTCTGACGAAATCTCTCCCAAACCCTTGAACCTGGTTATTTCAACCTTGCCGCCCAGAGACTTGATGGCATCTTCCTTTTCCTTGCCGTTGTAGCAGTATATGTTCTGCTTCTTGTTCTTGACGCGAAACAGGGGAGTCTGCAGTATGTGCACGTGACCGCGCCTTATCAGCTCCGGGTAGTATTTCATAAAGAAAGTCAGCACCAGCATACGGATGTGCATACCGTCGTCATCGGCATCGGTCGCCACGATGATGTTGTTGTA
>SFJA01000087.1 GCA_004556005.1 Bacteroidales bacterium
CTTGAGAGCCACGTCGCCGGTTCTGAACAGTTTGATGCTCTTCCAGATGCCCGTATTGCGGTCTCTGATGCCGTCCATGAAGGTAAAGTCCCAGCCCACGGACATCAGCATCGTGGTGTTGAGGCCTATGTCGCCGTCGCCGCCGTTGTGCCATTCGCCCACGGCACCCCAGGTCTTCGGCATCCTGGTTCCAGGTACGTCCACCGGTATGGTCTTGATTGCCAGTATGTTGGTTTCTCCGGGCTGCGCTACGGAAGTGATGTCTATCCTTTCCTTGCGGAACATGCCTCCTATGGTGCTGAGCAGGTGTCCGTTGACCCAGACCTCGGCCCGGTAGTTGATACCGTCCAACCCGCAGCGCCACCAGGCGGTGTAGAAGTCGCGCCCCACGACTGTGATGTCAGGTATGCATCCGTCATCGAGACTGTTGTTGAGTCCGTAGTATGGTTCCGGGAACAACTTGTTGTGAACCATAGTGTTGAGTACCGTTCCCGGTACGATGGCCTCCATCCATCCGCTATCGTCATATCCGGCACTCGAAATGGCTTCGCCTCCGTCGCGTACATCGGGAATGGTGGCCATTTTCCACTCGGTATTGCCGTTATGGAAGGGTTTCGAGTCCAGTCTGGTAGATTGTGTCGCTCCGGCTGCCGTACATAAGGCTGTTGCCGCAAGGCAAAGGATGATGGCTTTGAATCTGCACATAAGCTTAGCGTCATAATTATGGTCCCTTACAAATTTAATCATTTTTGAGGAATAAATGAGAAATAAGTGCTATCTTTGTCAAAACAGAAAAGTAATGACTATTTCAGGACACTATCCAACATTTTTGATGGCAGTTTTCGCTGCTTCAGTTGCGAAGTGTTCTCATTTTTTGACATCAAGGCGGTAGTGTTACCGTCTTTTTTTGTATTCATTTATGACAGACATTCTTTTCACCGGCGGCAGGGTATATGCCGCAGGCCATATCGAGGAAGCCGACGTTCTCGTGAGAGGCGGCAGGGTCAAGGCGGTCGGCCCGCACGGCAGCCTGTGTGGCGCCCGATGCACGATTGACTGCAGCGGACTGGTGCTCAGTCCGGGTTTTGTTGACGTGCACGTGCATTTCCGCGAACCGGGATTCGAATACAAGGAAACCATTGCCACAGGTTCAAGAGCTGCGGCCAGGGGCGGATACACCATAGTATGCACTATGCCAAATCTCAATCCTGCGCCCGACTGTGCCGAGTCCCTTCAACGTCAGATTGATATAATTGACAGAGATTCCTGCATAAGGATATATCCTTACGCGACCATTACCAAAGGCCAGAAGGGAGCAGGAGAACTTGCTGATTATGACGGAATAATGTCCTCTTGCGCGGCCCGGGTCGCGGGCTTTTCCGATGACGGCAGGGGAGTGCAGTCTTCCGAACTTATGGAAGAAGCGATGAAGGCAATTGCGGGCACGGGCAAACTTATGTCGGCCCATTGCGAGGTCGAGAAACTGCTGCACGGCGGCTGCATTCACGAAGGTCACTATGCCGAGCGCAACGGTCACATAGGAATCTCCTCCGAAAGTGAATGGGCCGAGGTTGCAAGGGATATAGAAATGGCTGCCCGCACCGGCTGTCCTTATCATATCTGCCACATCTCTACCAAGGAGAGCGTTGCTCTGCTCAGGGAAGCAAAACGCCGCGGACTCAATGTCACGGGAGAGACCGGACCTCATTATCTTGTTCTGTGCGAAGACGATATGAGGGAAGAGGGCCGCTTTAAGATGAATCCTCCCCTCAGAAGTGCCGAGGACAGGGCCGCCCTTGTCGAAGCGGTGGCTGACGGTACCATTGACATAATTGCCACTGACCATGCTCCTCACAGCGCAGAAGAAAAGTCACGCGGACTGGAAGGCAGCGCAATGGGAATTGTCGGTCTCGAGACGGCATTCCCGGTGCTCTACACTCATCTGGTACTCAGCGGAAGAATCACCCTCGAGCGCCTTATCGAAGTGATGGCGGTAAACCCTCGCAGGCGTTTCGGCTTTGACGGAGGCATAGCACCGGGCGACAGGGCAGACATATGCCTGCTCGACCTTGGTGCAAGATACAATATTGACTCTAACACCTTCCTTTCCAAGGGCAGGAGCACTCCATTCGACGGAATGCCTGTCTGCGGAGAAGTCGTAATGACCTTTTCGGAAGGTATTCCAGTATATGTGAAGAAATGAAACAGAGTACATTCAAAATATTGTCCAACAAAGCGTTGACAAGTTCGGTCCACGAGATGACACTCTCGGGAGACTGTTCGGCAATCACCGCTCCGGGGCAGTTTGTAAACATCTCCCTCCCGGGACTCTACCTGCGTCGCCCGATATCGGTTTGCGACTGCGAAGGAACAATCCTTACCCTCGTATATAAAGTTGTAGGCAAGGGCAGCGCGATGATGGCATCGCTCCCGGTCGGAACTGAACTCGACCTGCTGACCGGTCTGGGCAATGGCTTTGCCCTGGAACCGGACAGCCGCAAGCCGCTCCTGGTAGGGGGCGGAGTTGGTGTTCCGCCTATGTACAAGCTTTGCAAGTGCCTGTTGTCCAAGGGATTGTCCCCAAAGCTTGTGCTCGGATTCAACACTTCTTCGGAAATATTCTACGAAGACCGTTTCCGTGAACTTGGAGTGGAAGTTACAGTTACTACAGCAGACGGCAGCAGGGGAATCAAGGGCTTTGTCACAGACGCTCTGCCAGGTCTCGACTATGACTTCTTCTATGCCTGCGGCCCGGTCCCTATGCTCAGGGCACTCAGCCTTTCCAGTGACCGCGGAGGTCTGGTAAGTCTCGAAGAAAGAATGGCTTGCGGCTTCGGCGCCTGCGTCGGATGCACCCACGAAATGACCAGCGGTCCCAAGCGCATCTGCAAGGACGGACCGGTATTCAGAAAGGAGGAAGTGATATGGTAGATCTCAGCGTCAATCTCGCCGGCGTAAGGCTGGACAATCCCGTAATCCCCGCAAGCGGAACCTTCGGTTTCGGAGAAGAATTCAAAGACCTTTACGACCTCGACATCCTGGGCGCAATCTCGTTCAAGGGCACTACCGTTGCTCCGAGGCTGGGCAATCCCGTCCCGCGTATCGCCGAATGCAGCAGCGGCCTCATCAACTCGGTAGGCCTGCAGAATCCGGGCCTCGATGCCGTCATCGCCGAGCAGCTGCCCCGTATGCGCAGCTTCTTCCATAAGCCTATCATCGCCAATATCAGCGGGTTCGCCGTGGAAGAATTCGTCACCCTCGCGGAGCGTCTGAGCCGGGAGCCGCAGGTGGAGATTATCGAAGTGAACGTGAGCTGCCCCAACGTGCACGGGGGAGGAATGAGTTTCGGGACGGACCCGAAAAGCGCTGCGGAGGTGACCCGGTCGGTAAAGCAGGTCAGCGCGCGTCCGGTGTTTGTCAAGCTCAGTCCTAACGTTACCGACATAGTCGCCGTCGCCAAAGCCTGTGAGGAAGCGGGTGCGGACGGCATCTGCCTTATCAATACACTGCTCGGTATGAGAATCGATATCGCGCGCCGCAAACCGGTGATTGCCAATAAGATGGGAGGATTCTCCGGGCCGGCGGTGTTCCCGGTGGCACTTAGGATGGTCTATCAGGTGAGCAAGGCCTGCTCGATTCCGGTGATGGGCTGCGGAGGAGTGGCAAGCGCCGACGACGTCATTGAAATGATGATGGCTGGCGCGACCGCAGTTCAGGTCGGAGCCGCCAACCTGGTCAATCCCTATGCCTGCAAGCAGATTGTGGAAGACTTACCGAAGAGGATGGAAAGCCTTGGAATAGAGAAACTTAGTGATATAATAGGAATTATTGAATAGGATATGGATACCACACACAGAGACGTAATCATTGCCTGCGACTTCAGCAGTGCGGCAGAAACACTTGCCTTTCTTGACAAGTTCACGGGACGCAAGCCCTTCGTGAAGATAGGAATGGAACTGTATTATGCGGAAGGCCCCTCGATCGTGCGAGAAATCAAGCGCAGGGGACACCGTATCTTTTTGGACCTCAAGCTGCACGACATTCCAAACACAGTGCGCAAGGCTATGAAGGTGCTGTCGTGCCTGGACGTGGATATGACCAACGTGCACGCTGCCGGAGGTGTGCAGATGATGAAGGCTGCTCTCGAGGGCCTCACGCGTCCTGACGGAAGCCGTCCCATGCTAATAGCCGTCACCCAGCTGACATCCACAAGCCCTCAGGTGCTTCACGAAGAGTTGCTTATTCCTGAAACAATGGAAGATACGATAGCGACCTACGCGCGCAATGCTGCTGCAGCCGGACTTGACGGTGTGGTCTGCTCTCCGCTTGAGGCAGCTGCCGTAAAGGCCGCGGTCGGCGCGGGTGCTTTCTTTACCGTTACCCCTGGAATTCGTTTTGCCGATGCTGCCGCCGATGACCAGGTGCGTATCGCAACCCCTGCCAACGCCGCTTCGCTCGGCTCGGACTTTATCGTAGTCGGAAGGCCTGTTACCCAGGCGGATGACCCTGTTGCGGCCTACGAAAGATGTGTAAATGAATTTTGTGGACAATAGAGATATGAACGACATCAAAAGACAAGTGGCTCACGAACTCCTCTCGATCGGAGCCGTATTCCTCAGACCGGAGGAACCTTTTACCTGGGCAAGCGGAATCAAAAGCCCTATTTATTGCGACAACCGTCTCATCCTTACCGCGCCTGCATCGCGTACCGTGGTGGAAAATGCCATAGCAAGGAAGGTAAAGGAACTTTATCCTGAAACTCAGGTACTTATGGGTACCAGTACCGCAGGCATTGCCCACGCTGCAATAGCCGCTGACATTCTTGGACTGCCAATGGGCTACGTGCGTTCCAGCGCCAAGGACCACGGACGTACCAACAGAATCGAGGGCAAGCTTGAAGCAGGGGAGAAGGTTGTTGTAATCGAAGACCTCATATCCACGGCAGGAAGCTGCATAGAGGTTGTCGAGGCCCTCAGGGAAGCCGGAGCGGAGGTGCTTGGTATCATCAGCATCTTTACCTACGGTCTCCGCAAGGGAATCGAACGTCTCTCTGCCGCAAATGTCGAGAACCACAGCGTTACCGACCTTGACACTCTCGTCGAGGTGGCTGCAGAAGAGAATTATATCAAAAAGGAAGATATAGACAGGATACTCGCTTTCAGAGCCAATCCTTCGGACGAAACCTGGATAAACAAATAGCAGCCTGATATGAAACATCTTATTGACCCATTTGACCTTACAAAGGAAGAGATCGATAGCATCGTAAGTCTCGGAGAGGATATCGTAGCTCACAGGGACCGCTACAGCGGGGCGTGCAAGGGCAAAAAACTTGCAACTCTTTTCTATGAGCCTAGCACCAGAACCAGGCTCAGCTTTACCTCGGCTATGATGGAACTCGGTGGAAACGTCATAGGTTTCGATGATGCAAAGAACAGCTCAGTGACCAAGGGTGAGACCATCGAGGATACCACCCGCGTCATCAACTGCTTTGCAGACGTGATTGCAATGCGTCACCCTATCGAAGGAGCACCGCTCGTTGCCACCAGGGTTTCCCGCATTCCGGTAATCAATGCAGGTGACGGCAGCCACGCCCATCCTACCCAGACTCTCACCGACCTGCTCACAATCAAGAGGGAACTCGGCCGTCTTGACAATTTCACGATAGGATTCTGCGGCGACCTTAAGTTCGGTCGTACCGTGCACAGTCTCATCAAAGCGCTTTCCCGCTATCAGGGCGTTAAGGTCATTCTCATCGCCCCGGAGGAACTCCAGCTGCCTGCATATATGAAATATGAGGTATGCGACCGCTACGGCGTATCTTACCGCGAAGTCGAGACTATGGAAGAGGTTATGCCTGAACTCGATGTCCTGTATATGACCAGGGTACAGAAAGAGCGCTTCCTTGATGAAAGTGAATTTGAGAGAGTTAAGGACAGTTTTGTCCTCAATGCCGATAAGATGAAGCTTGCA
>SFJA01000021.1 GCA_004556005.1 Bacteroidales bacterium
CCCGCTAACATTGATTATCAGGTAGTTAACTCAAGAAAAAGGTGCAGGTGAGCCCAATTTGGTTCCACCTGGACCCGGAATGTGCCCTGTAGGTGCCTATAATGATGATTCGGGTTCCAGGTGAATTTCACGAAGCAAGTTGCGACAGCATCAATGTACAAGGAGCAAGGAGCAAGTTTGCCGTGAGCTAAAAAGGGGCAAAGTAAAATGAAGCGGAACGGAGCTATCTCGGAACCCTCTCAGAACCACCTCGGAACCATCTCGGAACCCTCTCAGAGCTCTCTCGGAACTCTCTCGGAACCATCTCGGAGCTATCTCGAAAGCAAGCTGCAGCCACCGCGGAGTGCCACATGAAAGTGCCGCATGAAAGTGCCGCATAAAAAAGAGGATGACCTTGAAAGTCATCCTCTAAAAATGTCGGGGTACTGTGACTCGAACACAGGACCCTCTGGTCCCAAACCAGATGCGCTAGCCAACTGCGCCACACCCCGAGTTCCCTAATGGGATTGCAAATATACGACGATTTTTTGTAATTACAAATTTTTCTTACTATTTATTTCATCATCATACTGGATGCCGCCATACTGGCCTTGTTTCCCTGCATTGCGTTGAATTTGCCAAAGTCGAACGAGATTCCGATCATAAAGCGGCGGCGATAGCTGAGCCTCTGGGTGATTTCCATCACGGTAGGGCTGACGTTGGTGTAGAATGCGTTTCTGGAATCAAGTATATCGGCACAGGTCGCGGAAAGGACAAATCGTCCCAAGGTCTTGCTGAGCTTGAGGTAAAGCAGCATCTGAGGGCGGGAGAATTGTTCCGGATAGCCGAAGTAAAGACCGTGGGAGACTTTCGCGCGGATGTTCCAGGATGCGGGCAGGTGCCAGTCCACGGATGCGTTAAGGTCCATACTGCTCAGGGTAGAGTTGAAGTATGAGCTTTCCGCCCATTTGTAATCATTGCGACTGTATGAAATACCGCCTCGCGCCGAGAATGTTTCTCCGTTCCAGGCAATGTCGCTTGAAATATACGCGGAAAGAACTGATCTGTTTTCGGAGGCAATGGAGGCCTCGTTACGCAGCCATTCGTTGACTTCAGCGTAAGACAAGTCGCCTTCATAGACGGAACTTACCCGCTTGGAACAAGACCATTCTCCGTTGACCGAAGGGCTGACATTCCACATAAGTCTGGCCTTGCTGTCAAGCGGAAGCGACAGTACGAAGCCCAGGGACAGAGATTTGTCCGGGGTGGTAAGGTTGATAGGCTTGGTAAACCGGGTTCCCGAAGAATTGTACCAGACCAGATTGCTCAGAGGATTGTATCTGAAACCTGCGCTGCATTGCGTGCTTAGCATCAGTCTGGTCTTGCGGTTGTTATACCTCAAGGAGAACATATAAGTGTTGTAAATGGTGCTCCTGAGGTCAGGATTGCCTACGAAAAACTGACCGGGATTGGAAATATCCAGCTTCGGAATGAGGTAATCGGCATAAGGGCTGTTGGAATTGCCTATGGTATATAGTTTCAAGTTAAATGCGTTCTTGGAGAAATTGTACTCCAGATTCGGTGCTATGACACAGTCCCAGTCGTTATTGCTGGCACTACGGCTCATTATGCGGTTCTGGTCAAGCTTTGCGCCCGCATACAAGGTTCCGGCCTTCTTGGTAATTAAACGCAAACGTACTGTCTCGGCAAGGCGGAGAGTTGTGTTTATGTCATCGTAGGAATAGAAACTATGTTCGGAGTGTCTTTGCGAGTTGGTATTCCTTAAGTTGCCCTCTCCGATAAACTGAATGGCAATCTTGTCACCGAGAGGCTCTACATATTGGATCATAAGACGGGAAGTCAAGAGGGAATAGCTTCTCTCATAAGCAATTGCATCATCATTTCCGTCTGCTCCGGAATAAGAAGCGTTGCCGTTCAAAACGGTCATAATGCTTCTTCCGGGCTTACCCAGATTGAAGGACGAAACATTCAGGCTTACATTTCCCAGAAGAGAATTGCCATAGAAAGAGCTGTTTCTCACGACGCTTCCGTCCGCAACGCTTCCATCAATCACGGAAGTCGCATTCTCCCCGCCTGTCTTAAACGCCGTATTGACATACAGGATTAAATTGTACTTTGACTTGTCCCTGTTGCCCAGACGCAGGTCAGCCTTGACATTATGAGACTGTTCAGTTCCAGACAGCAACTCCCTTTCGCTGGCAAGTTTGTCTCCAAGAATATAGTCTCGGGAGATGGTATCAGCGACGATTTTGTTTGAATAATTGTACTTCACCGAAGCATTGACATTGGACTTCTTGAACTTGTCCGTATCGATATTGGCCCCGGCAAGAGCGCTTCGGTCAAGGCCGAAACGGGAAGACAGCAGGGAATTCGAAAGGGCGCCATGAGCCATAAAAAGGGCGGAGCTATTGAACGGATCGTCAATCGTGATTGCGTTAGCGACAAACGTAAGTTGTTCATTAGGAGCAAAATGAGAAGCCATTACGTCAGCATTGCCGAGAAACTGCCTTTCGTATGCGCCCGAAAATGACAAGGAACCGAAGAATCCTTCTTCATATTCGGGTTTGAGCGCTATGTCCATCACGGTCTCCTTTTCGGTTCCGGAAACCATCGTTCCCGAGCTGTTCTCCGGATCAGATTCGTACACCTTAACGTTGCGGACGATCTTGGCAGGGATGGTGTTGACCGCCATCATCGGGTCATTGAGGAAGAAGGTGCGGCCGCCGATAGTTATGTTCTTGACCTCGCTGCCGTTAACCTTGAGACCTCCGCTGCCCACCTCGATGCCCGGCATCTTCGAAAGCAGTTCGCCGAGCTTGGCATCATCCCCGACCTTGAATGACCCGGCATTGTAAACAACGGTATCCTTTACCATAGTGATCGGAGATGCCTCCCCGCTGACCCTTGCCGCTGCAAGCTGCTCCGGGTCCGGCGAGATGGCAAGAGAGCCGAGATTATGTGTCCGGGAGAATTCTTCCGGGATACTGAAAGACATTGCAAACGGCTTGTAACCAAGCTGTTCCACGTAAATTACGTATTTTCCCACAGAAACCTGGTCAAATGTCACCGAGCCGT
Organism: Bacteroidales bacterium; assembly: GCA_004556005.1. Classification (GTDB taxonomy): domain Bacteria; phylum Bacteroidota; class Bacteroidia; order Bacteroidales; family UBA932; genus Cryptobacteroides. The sequence continues at coordinate 3,076 of SFJA01000021.1, forward strand.
CTTTACCGGACAGGGCAAAATTGAGTATGGTGCTGTCCCCCTGCCTGACAATATAAGATGAAGCAAATTCCACCGGCTGCCTGCTGAGCGAGTCGATGACCACCGCCTCAAGTTTTACCGACTTGTATTTCAACGCATTGCCAAGATTGATCGTCTGCGCACCCAGCGAAAGGGGTAGCAGAAAGGCAAACAAACAGATTAATACTACCAACTTTTTCATAACAGACAGCACGTTAAGGACACGTGAACGTTTTAATTATATCTAACAAATGCGAAGATATAATAATAGTACTAAATTACAAAATAAGTATCGCCTTTCATACTAATAGTATTTCTTGACAATGCAAGATGCCAATCACAGATAAAACTCTCTGGTCAGTTCTTCGTATTGACGGCTCCTGCGCTTTCCGTCCTGCAGGGTAAGCTCCTCCTGAACGGGGCTCTGACAGAGCCCGGAAGGAAGGGAGAATTGTTCCTCGAAGGAGCACTGAGCGGCGGCGGGGGAAAGGGAGAATTCGGCTATGATGCGGCGGAAGGGCTTTTTGGGAGTGGTCCTTATTCTGACGATGCGAAAAAGGCTCAGTCCGCAGTTTGCGGCGAAGCGGAGCAGTTCGGGCTCGGATTGGGCGGGAAGGATGAGCGAAAGCGTTCCGTGCGGCGAGAGGCGGCGGGCGGCGAATCGGAGTATGTCGCGGTAAGAAAGGCTGCAGCTGTGTCTGGCCTCCGCTTCCCTGCTGTCCGGATTGAGCAGCGAAGTGTCGTAATAAGGCGGATTTGAGCAAATCATATCGAACTGCTGGCAACCCTCACCCTCCGCTGTCGCTGCACGGTCGAGGCTGACGTCCAGCCGCGTATCGAGCTGTTCCAGAGAGAGATGGGCGGCGGTGAGGCGGTCCGGCCAGGGCGAACGGGCGAAGTTCTCGGCAGCCTCCTCAAAGGAAGGAAGATCTATGTCTATACCGAGAATTCGTGCCCGGGGGCATCTCTGGGCAAGCATCAGGGCGATTACTCCGGTGCCAGTACCTATGTCCAGGCATTGCGGTGCGGGCGAGGATGCAGGCAGAGTCATCGCAGCGCCGAGCAGAACCGCATCGGTGCCGAGCTTAAGCGCTGAGCGTTCGTTGATTACGCTGAACTGTCTGAAGCGGAAAACACCCATCCTCCCCTACTCTATCCTGCCGTCCTTCATAAAAAGCCGACGGTCGCAAAGTTCGGCGAGCTGCGGGTCGTGGGTGACAATGACTATGGTCTGGCCGAGGCGCTCCCTGAGTTCGAAGAGCAGACGGTGGATATCGGCCTTAGTTGCGCTGTCGAGGTTACCGGTCGGTTCATCCGCGAAGAGCACTGCAGGGTTGTTGACGAGGGCGCGGGCGATGGCAACTCTCTGAGCTTCACCGCCAGAGAGTTCGGAAGGCTTGTGGCTGCCCCTTTCGGTGAGGCCGACGTCGGCAAGCAGCCGATGCGCCTTTTCGCGGGCGGAGGCGGCGGATTCACCGGCAATGAGAGCCGGCATCATCACGTTCTCGAGAGCGGAGAATTCGGGCAGCAGCCTGTGGGCCTGGAATACGAATCCTATCCTGCGGCCGCGGAAGGTCGAGAGGGCGCTGTCGCGAAGGGAGGCGACATCGGTGCCGTCAATGACCAGGGTGCCGGAGTCGGGGCGGCTGAGCGTTCCGAGTATCTGCAGCAGGGTTGACTTTCCGGCGCCGGAAGCCCCCATTATCGATACCACTTCTCCTTTTTCCGCATAAAAATCCACGCCCTTGAGCACTTCAAGAGTTCCGAAGGATTTGTGTATGCCTTTTGCTTCTATTATCATACCTGCTTGTCTTCCCAGGAGAGCGTGCGCGAGCCGTCCTCTCCAACTTCAATGCTTACGTGCAGGGTCTCTTCCGGCAGCAGCTGCTCAACGTTTTCCGGCCACTCCATAAGGCAGAGCGCCCCGCTGTCGAGATAGTCGTAAAGACCTATGTCAAGGGCTTCCTCTGGACGGCTTATGCGGTAAAAATCAAAATGATAGACAGTTTCTCCGGCAGACGTCAGATACTCGTTGACTATCGCGAAGGTAGGCGAACTTACCGTATCCGACTCTACACCGAGCACCCTGCAGAGAGCGGTGCAGAAAGTGGTTTTTCCGGCTCCCATCGAGGCGTGGAAGGCTATGAGCCTGTTGTCCCCTATCTGATGAAGGAACTCTTCGGCGGCCTTGTCTATGCCGGAAAGTGATGCGATTCTGATGCTGTGCTTCATCTCGGAAAAGAGTTTATGAGTCAAGCTTGAGCACTGCCATAAATGCGCTCTGAGGGACCTGGACCGTACCTATCTGACGCATACGCTTCTTTCCTTCTTTCTGTTTTTCAAGAAGTTTGCGCTTGCGGCTTACGTCGCCTCCGTAACATTTGGCCGTAACGTCCTTGCGGACCTGCTTGACCGTTTCGCGGGCGATGATCTTGGCTCCTATGGCCGCCTGCACAGGAATGTCGAACTGCTGGCGCGGTATCAGTTCCTTTAGCTTTTCGCACATCCTGCGTCCGAAGGTATAGGCGTTGTCCTCGTGAATGAGGGTGGACAGCGCGTCGGCAGGCTCGCCGTTGAGCAGAATGTCGAGCTTGACAAGTTTGGAAGGCTTGTAGCCGGTCACGTGGTAGTCAAAGGAAGCGTAACCCTTGGAGATGGTCTTGAGCTTGTCGTAGAAGTCAAAGACTATCTCTGACAAAGGCATATCGTAGTTGAGTTCCACACGGTCCGCAGTGATGTAATGCTGGCTCACGAGCGTGCCGCGGCGGTCCAGGCAGAGTTTCATTATAGGACCGAAGAATTCGGTCTTGGAGATTATCTGCGCGCGTATGTACGGCTCCTCGATGTGGTCGATGAGGGTCGGTGCCGGCAGACCGGAAGGGTTGTGCACGTCAAGAACCTCGCCCTGCATAGTATAGACCTTGTAGGAAACGTTTGGAACGGTGGTGATGACGTCCATGTCGAATTCGCGGAACAGCCTCTCCTGCACTATCTCGAGGTGGAGCAGGCCGAGGAATCCGCAGCGGAAACCTGAGCCCAGGGCGAGCGAGCTTTCGGGTTCATAGACGAAGGATGCGTCGTTGAGCTGGAATTTTTCCAGTACGGCGCGCAGTTCCTCGAACTTGTCGGCCTGTACCGGATACATACCTGCAAAGACCATCGGCTTGACTTCTTCAAAGCCTGCAATCGCCTTTGTACAAGGGTTTTCCGTCTTGGTGATGGTATCTCCGACCTTGACTTCGACCGCGCTCTTGATGCCCGTAATGACATATCCCACGTCGCCGCATCCTATCTCGCTGGTAGGAATCATTTTCATTTTCAGAATGCCTATCTCCTCGACGTCGTATTCCTTGCCGGTAGAAAAGAACTTGACCTTGTCGCCTTTGCGTATGCTTCCGTTCTCGACCTTGAAGTACGCAATCACTCCCCTGAAGGAGTTGAATACGGAGTCGAAGATGAGAGCCTGCAGCGGCGCGTCCGGGTCTCCGCTCGGGGCGGGTATCTTTTCCACGATGGCATCGAGTATCGGCGGAACGCCCTCGCCGGTGCGGGCAGACACCTTGAATACATCATCGGGACTGCAGCCGAGCAGGTCGCATACCTCGTCGGTTACGACATCCACCTGGGCGGAGTCCATATCTATCTTGTTGAGAATCGGGATTATCTCGAGGCCGTGGTCAATGGCCATATAAAGGTTGGAGATAGTCTGTGCCTGAACGCCTTGCGATGCATCCACCACGAGCAGGGCTCCTTCGCAGGATGCGATGGAGCGGGAGACTTCGTAGGAAAAGTCCACGTGGCCCGGAGTGTCGATGAGGTTGAGATTGTAAGTCTCTCCCTTGTACTGATACTGCATCCTGATGGCGTGGCTCTTTATCGTGATGCCCTTTTCCTTTTCCAGGTCCATATCGTCAAGTACCTGGTTTTCCATTTCCCGTGCCCCCAGAGTGCTTGTAAGCTCTATAAGTCTGTCTGCGAGGGTGCTTTTGCCGTGGTCAATGTGGGCTATGATACAGAAATTGCGTATATTCTTCATTCGTACGGTCTATGTTTGAAATGCAAATATAATCTTTTTTCATTATCTTTGTGAAACTGTACATAGCATAAGTTTTTAACACCACTAATATGGCAAACATCGAAGAATTAAGCAGGATTTCCTCCCAGGTACGCAGAGACATCGTCAGGATGGTCACTACCGCCAAGTCCGGTCACCCGGGCGGATCCATGGGCATCACCGACGTGATGACCACACTCTATTTCAACGAGATGAAGCACGATCCGAAGACCTGGACTCGCTCCGCAAAAGGTCAGGATGCATTCATCCTCTCCGCAGGACACCTTGCACCGGTACTTTACGCCGAGCTGGCACGCGCCGGCTATTTCCCTGTAAGTGAGCTTGGTACACTGCGTCGTTTCGGCAGCAGGCTCCAGGGACACCCTTGCGTTACCGACTCGCTTCCGGGCGTATTTAAACCTTCCGGTTCACTCGGTCAGGGACTTTCCACCGCAGCCGGAATGGCTCTCGGAAAGAAGCTCGACGGGGACGACACACGCGTTTACTGCCTCTGTGGAGACGGAGAAAGCGAGGAAGGTCAGATCTGGGAAGCAGGCATGTGGGCAGTTCACCACAAGGTTGACAACCTCATCGCATTTACTGACTGGAACGGTCAGCAGATCGACGGTCCTACGACCAGCATCACCGGACTTGAGGACCTCAGCGAGAAGTGGGGCGCATTCGGCTGGGACGTCATCATCGCAGACGGACACGACTACGAGAGCATTCTCAACGCATTCAAGCTTGCGCACAATGCCAACGGCAAGCCTAAGATGATACTGTTCAAGACCGAGATGGGTCACGGTGTCGATTTTATGGCCGGAACCCACAAGTGGCACGGAAAGGCCCCGTCAGCAGAGCAGTGCGAGGCCGCTTTGAAGCAGTTACCAGAAACTTTAGGAGATTATTAGTATGAAGAAGTATATTGATGCAGGCAAGGTCGATACCCGCAGCGGTTTCGGCGAGGGTCTTGTTCTGGCAGGACGTGAAAATGAAAATGTACTGGCTCTCACGGCCGACCTCAAAGGCTCGCTCAAGATGGACGCCTTTGCAGCCGAGTTCCCTGAGCGCTTCATCCAGTGCGGAATTGCAGAGTCCAATATGGTGGGCGTAGCCGCCGGTCTGGCAATAACCGGGAAGGTCCCTTTCATCGGCTCTTTTGCCGAATTCGTCACCGGACGCGTTTATGACCAGCTCCGTCAGGAGGTCGCATACGGACATACCAATGTGAAGATTGCTTCCTCACACGCGGGAATCACTCTCGGAGAGGACGGCGCAACCCACCAGACGATGGAGGACATCGCTCTGATGCGCGCGCTTCCGGGCATGACGGTCATCGTTCCTTGCGACTACAACCAGACAAAGAACGCCACGGTTGCAGCAGCCCGTTTCGACGGTCCGGTATATCTGCGTTTCGGCCGCCCTTCAGTGCCGAATTTCACCCCTTCAGACGAGCCGTTCGAGATTGGAAAAATCTACAATCTCAATGAAGGAAAGGATGTTACCATCATCGCTTGCGGACACCTCGTATGGGAGGCGCTTCAGGCAGCCGAGGCACTCGAGGCCGAGGGAATAAGCGCGGAAGTCCTCAACGTGGCAACCATCAAGCCTCTTGACGAAAAGACCATACTTGAGAGCATCGCCAAGACAGGTTGCGCAGTCGTTGCAGAGGAGCACAATATGGCAGGAGGTCTCGGAGAGGCCGTTGCCGGTGTTCTTGCAGCAGGCAAGCCTGCTCCGGTAGAATTTGTCAACGGAGCCGACCGCTTCGGTCAGTCCGGCACTCCGGCCGAGCTTATGAAGGCATACGGTCTGGATGCCGCGCACGTTGCAGAGGCAGCAAAGAAGGCAATCTCCAGAAAGTAAGTTTTACGGGAGTCCGGGAAGGGCTCCTATGGAACAGGATCATATCCGCTGCCGCCCCACGGGTGACAGCGGATTATTCTTTTAAATGCAAGCCAGGAGCCCTTGAGAGGTCCGTATTTGCGCAGCGCTTCGAGGGCATACTGTGAGCAGGTAGGAGTAAACCTGCAGCAGGAAGGCTTGTAGGGCGAGATGAACTTCTGGTAGAAACGCACGAGAAGAATCAGGGGAAGGCTGAGTATCTCTTTGACTGTCATTTCGATATGCGCTTCAGAAGTTGAGCTGTCTCTTCGCGGATGACATTGCTGTCCGCAAGTTCGCGGCTCGTCCAGACAAACATAATGTCATAGCGGCCAGCGTCCAGAATGGACTTTTGCGTCCTGTAGGACTCTCTCATTCGCCTTTTGAGCAAATTGCGCTTGACGGCACGCTTGAAGTTGCGCTTTGGTACGCTGACGGCGATGCGGGAACATTCCGACTCGGGAGGAAGAGCCCTGTAACAGCACTTGATATGGGTACCGGCAATCCAGCGGCCTTTTCCGAGAAGGGCCGCAATGCTGCTTTTGCCGCATAGACGTTCCGATTTGCGGAATGTGCCGGTGAGAGGAAGTTCCATCCCTGCTAAGGATTATTTCTTGAGTGACTCCAGATAGAGTTCTATGGTCTTGGCGGCTGACGGAGCCTCTGGCAGCGGTCCCTGGGCTGCAATCTCCAGTCCCGCCTCGGTTATGGCTGATGCCACGTTCTTGCCGTATGCGACTATCTTGAGCTTACCCTGCTTAAACTCGGGATAGCTCTCGAAAAGGGACTTTACGTCAAAGCGGTTGTAAAGCACGGCTATGTCGTATGTGCTGAAGTCTATGGAACTGAGGTCCTGAGGCACCGACTTGACAATTACGCCCACCTTGTAGTCGAGGCCGGCTTTGTCAAATGCGCCGGTGATGGCATCGGTATTTGCACCTTCCGAAGCGGTGATGAGGAATTTCTCCCCCTTGTGCTTGGGACCAACGAGGCTGACTATGGACTCAGGCCTGCCGTCGCCGAAGAAAATCTTGCGCTTGCGGTAAACGATATGCTTCTGAAGATACATTGCAACCAATTCGGTGGTGCAGAAGTATTTCATAGTCTCCGGAACCTTGAAGCGCAGCTCTTCCGCCAGTTTGAAATATGCATCGATGGCGTGACGGGAAGAAAAAACTACTGCCGTATAGTCCTGGAAGTTGATGCGTGATGCACGGAACTCCCTAGAGGACAGAGGTTCAATGAGGAAAAAAGGTTTAAAGTCAATCTCGGCACCGTACTTTGTCTGCAGGTCCTCGTATGCTTTGAGGTTGCTTGGAGTGCTCTGGGATATTAGTATCTTCATTTCTACTGCTTTATAACAATACCGCGGTTGCAACCACTGCGCCCGCAGGCAAAAATTCAAGACCGCAAAGATACAAAATAGTTGCCAAAATCGATTGCTTTGAAGACAAAATTTGTGCGGTCCTTATTATTGCAAAGAGCCAGAAGACAAGCAGTTCATATTGCAGGACCATACATACAAGGGCATCCCGGCAGCCTGCAACGGACATTGCCCCGGCTGTAAGCATCATTATCAGGCCCGAAGGAATGAAATAAGTAAACATCGCCTTGTGTAGCGCCTGAAGATCATCCCCGTGCATCCTTTTGGGTGCGCATAAAAGAAGAGCTATGCGCCGCAACAGCAGATACGCGATAACTACGCCGAGCAGGGCGGCTGCAGACCATCCATAAGCAAGAGAATCGATCCAGGCGGCGGGATAAATGCCATACCTGTCAGCGACCAGTATCCAGCCGAGGGCAACAGTAATTGCAGCATTGTTGCGAGACCTCGCCGTGCTTATGCTATGTTCCAGACCAATGTTTGCACGCCACATCTGGACACAGTCCCATATTTTGGGCACTGTTCGCAGGAAGTCGGCAAGTTCTATGAGCATCAGCAGCAGGAGTGCCACAACGGCTATGCGGTTGGCGAGACAGTCCCCCCAAAGCATTACCTGCGGACCCGCCTGAAATGCTTCCGTAGCCATTTCAAGCTTTCCCTGCCTGAAAAAATCCTCCGGCATCAGTTACCTCTTTTTGCGTTATAACCCATTCCCACAAGGAGTTCCACCACCTTGTCACGGAAGTCTCCCTGAACGGTAATCTCGCCGTCCTTGGCGCTTCCACCGACTCCGCAGCGGGTCTTGAGCGTGCGAGCGAGCGCGGCCAGATCCTCCTGAGTACCGACAAAGCCCTCGACCAGGGTAACCTGCTTGCCGGCCCTCTGCCTACGGTCTATGCGCACGATCAGCTTCTGCTGCCGCGGCGGAAGGGTCTCCTGCCGGTCCGGGGCGCTCTCTTCGTATCTATAATCCGGGTTGGTCGAATACACCACTCCGAGTCTTTTTTTCCAGTCATTTTCTGCCATATCGTCTGCTTGGTAACAATTTTTGCAAAGATAATGATTTAGTTTTGTATCTTTGTAAGTTACTTTTGCACTGATGTGCCCCAAAGTGAAACAAGACGATATGGACAATAAAAAATTCACACTCTGGCATCGTCTGAGCGCAGGTGCGGTTCTGGTAATTGCCGCCGTCACCTACCTGCTCACCATCGAGCCGACCGCCTCTTTCTGGGACTGTGGCGAGTTCATCGCCTCCTCATACAAACTCGAAGTCGGCCATCCGCCGGGAAACCCTGTGTTCCAGCTCATTGCACGCTTCTTCACTCTGTTTGCCGGCCCGGAGGAGACTCACGTGGCAATGATGGTCAATGCAATGAGCGCACTATGCTCAGCGCTTACCATATTTTTCCTGTATCTTACCATAGTGTGGTTCGCCCGCCGGCTCTTCGCCAAGAAGGATGACGGCAGCCTCAGCACAGGCACCGCCATTGCCGTAATAGGTTCAGGCATAATAGGTTCGCTTGCATACTGCTTCTCCGACACATTCTGGTTCTCAGCCGTGGAGGGTGAAGTATATGCGATGAGTTCGCTGTTTACCGCCGCCGTATTCTGGGCGATGACCATGTGGTACGACAGGGCTGACGAGCCGCATTCGTCCAAATGGATAGTGCTGATTGCGTTCCTGATGGGTCTGAGCATAGGCGTGCACCTGCTCAACCTGCTTGCGATACCTGCGCTCGTGTTTATATTCTATTACCGCAAGCGTGAGGACAAGCCGTTCAAGTTTGTCGAACTTCTCAAGATATTCCTGGTCGGAGTGGTTCTTCTGGGTCTCATCAACTTCGTGCTCGTTCCTTACCTGCCGAAGCTTGCAGCATACGTGGACCTGTTCTTCGTAAACGTACTCGGACTTCCTTACAACAGCGGAGCAGCCACCTTTACGGTTCTTCTCATTGCCGCCTGCCTTGTCGGGGTTTACTTCTCCATGGAAAAGGGCAAGGCCTGGCTCAACACCGCCCTGCTCAGCCTCAGCTCCATACTGATAGGATTCAGCATATTCTCGGTGGACGTCATACGTTCCTGCGCCAAGACTCCTACCAACGAGTACCAGCCTGACAACGCGTTCACCCTCGTACGCTATCTCAGCCGCGAGCAGTACGGCAGCACCCCGCTCATCTACGGACAGTACTTCGGAGCGCCGTACGACCTCAAGACGACGACCTACTGGGCGCCTTTGGACGGCAAGTACAAGAAGGTTCAGGGACCTGCCCAGCCGGTTTACGAACCTGCGGGCAAGATGCTTTTCCCGAGGATGTGGAGCGACTCGTCCCCAAGTCACGTGGAATTTTACAAGAGCTACACCAACGGCAAGGGAAAGAAGGTTGCCGGCGCAAGCGAGCGCAAGCCTACGATGGGGGCAAACCTGGCATTCTTCTTCGACTACCAGATGAACTGGATGTACTGGCGGTACTTTATGTGGAATTTTGTCGGCAGACAGAACGACATACATTCCGGAGTCCCGGGCGACCTGTTCCACGGCAACTGGGAAAGCGGCATAGGGTTCATCGACAGGTGGAGGCTCGGAGACCAGTCCAACGCTCCGGAAGCGCTGCGCGAGAACAAGGGCAAGAACCATTATTTCTTCCTGCCTCTGCTGCTGGGTCTGCTGGGTCTTTTCTTCCAGTTCAACAAGGACAAGAGGGGCACCTGGCTCAATTTCCTGATGTTCTTCATGACGGGCATAGCCATTGTGCTCTACCTCAACCAGCCGCCTTATCAGGTCAGGGAAAGGGACTACGCCTATGCGGGCTCGTTCTATTTCTTCAGCGTGTGGATAGGTCTGGGCGTGGCCGCGCTCAGCAGCTGGCTCAGGGATGCATTCAAAAAGGACAACGCGATCATTCCTGCCGCCATCAGCATCGCTGCGCTCTGCGTTCCGACGATCATGGCCGCTGAGAACTGGGACGACCACGACAGGAGCAATCGCTACACCGCTCCTGAACTTGCCGCAAACTATCTTTCCAGCGTAGGTGAGAACGGAATGCTCGTTACTCACGGAGACAACGACACCTTCCCTCTCTGGTATGCTCAGGAGGTTGAAGGAGTGCGCACAGACGTCAGGATAATCAATACTTCGCTGCTAGGAACCGACTGGCACATAGACCAGATGAAATGGGCCTGCAACGAGTCCGCTCCGCTCGATTTGAGCATACCTCACAAGATGTACCTGTACGGAAACAACGAATTTGTTCCTGTCGTGGACGACAAGGATGAGGTTATGGACATCAAGGATGTCATTGCAATATTCAAGCACCCTGACATCAAGGTAAGCCTCAGCAGCGGACGCAAGGTAAACTTCATAGCATCCCGCAAGATTCGCATTCCGGTCGATGCCGACAATGCAATCAGAAGCGGCATTGTTGCTGAAAAGTACCGCGACAGCATACCGGAAAGCATAGTCCTCAACATATCCAAGGACAAGGCTTACATCAACAAGCCAGAACTGTTCATGCTCGACCTTCTCAGCAACTACAAATGGGACAGGCCACTCAACCTGCTGAGTATGGGCGGCGACATCAACATAGGCATCAAGGAGTATATGGAGTTCCAGGGATTCTCCTGGCGTCTGGTTCCTTTCAAGAACAAGACTACGCTCAGCAAGTCGGACTTTGTAGATACTGACAGGCTCTACTCGATTCTTGTTGACTCAACCAGCTACAAAGCCGTGTCAAGGGAGGACTACTTCGTTGATTACCAGAATATGTACACCTTCCTTGGAGTGATTTCGCTCCGCTCGATGATGCTGAACGCTTCGGATGCATTTATACGCGAGAAACAGTTCGACCGTGCGGTCGAGGTGCTGGATAAGGCTATGGAGGCCACCCGTGCATATCCTCTCGAGGCTATTCCGATAGGCTTTGCAGCCAACGACGTCACCCTCTGCAATATCATAGGGAACTACATACTGCTTGGCCAGAGGGAAAAGGGACTGGAACTTGCTGCAAGCCTGGGAGAAAAGCTTGCCGAAACCGTTGCATTTTACCTTGAATTTTACAGCTACGCATCTTCCGAGCTTGAAACGGCGGTGCAGATAGTTTACTATCTTGGCGAAACCCTTTCAAACTATGGCGAAAAGGATGCCGCAAGAAAAGTCCTTGAACCTGTAAACCAGCTTCTTGAAAGCGTAACTTCCAATCCAAGCTGACGCATATGGTGCAATTCCCTTCAAAAGACTGGTCCGACTACGAACTGCTTGACAGCGGTTCAGGGCTGAAACTCGAACGTTTCGGACCTTATATAATGTCCCGTCCGGAGCCCAAGGCGCTCTGGGATCCTTCCTTGCCGCGTTCCGAGTGGGAGAGGCTGGTTCACACGAGCTTCACTCCCGGAGCAGGATTTGGCAAGGCGGGAAAGGAGGACAGCGGCATCTGGAACAGGCACAAGAGGATGGACGAGCAGTGGTACATTAGATATCAGGGAGGTCCGCGGTTCTCGCTGAGGCTGGGACTGACCTCGTTCAAGCACGTCGGAGTATTTCCGGAGCAGGCCCCCAATTGGGAATTCATCTATAAACACACCCGAGAGCTGACGGAAAAGGCGCGGCTCGAGGGCAGGGAGGCTCCTAAGGTGCTGAATCTCTTTGCATACACTGGAGCGGCTTCGCTTGCGGCAAAGGCTGCCGGTGCGGACGTGACCCATCTCGACTCCGTAAAGCAGGTGGTCACCTGGGCGCGCGGAAATATGGAAGAGAGCCGTATGGACGGCATTCGCTGGGTGGTCGAGGACGCGATGAAATTTGCCCGCCGGGAGCAGCGCCGGGGCAAGCGCTACAGCGGAATTATCCTGGACCCGCCGGCATACGGTCACGGCCCGGACGGAGAGAAATGGAAGCTGGACGAATGCCTCTTCGAGATGCTCAGGACCGTGGGGTCCATTCTCGAGCCTAGAGATTCCTTCCTGGTACTCAATCTATACTCCAACGGTTACTCCGCCGCGCTTGGCGAGACCGTTGTGCGCGAGGCCCTGGGGCTCAGGGACAACAGCGGAATGTCCAGCGGGGAACTTGCCCTTTGCGACCGTTTCGGCAAGGTGCTGCCATTGTCAATCTATGTAAGAATCACACGTTAACAAATCATTATAATTATGCAGAACATCGACACTTACGATTTTTCAGGCAAGAAAGCCATCGTTCGCGTGGACTTCAACGTTCCGCTCAACGAGAATTTCGAGATCACTGACGACACCCGCATCCGCAGGGCTATGCCTACACTCAAGAAGGTTCTTGAGAAGGGCGGTTCAGTGATTATCATGTCACACCTCGGACGTCCTAAGAAAGTTGATCCGAAGTTCTCCCTCAAGCACATCGTAGCACACGTTTCAGAGTGTCTCGGCGTGCCTGTTCAGTTTGCAGAGGACTGCCAGAAGGCACAGGAGCAGGCTGCCGCACTCAAGCCGGGCGAGGCGCTGCTTCTTGAGAACCTTCGCTATTACGCTGAAGAGGAAGGCAAGCCTCGCGGACTCGCTGAGGATGCTACCGATGAGGAGAAGAAGGCAGCAAAGGCAGCCGTAAAGGCCAGCCAGAAGGAGTTTGTCAAGACTCTCGCTTCGTATGCAGACTGCTACATCAACGATGCATTTGGAACCGCGCACAGGGCTCACGCTTCAACCGCTCTCATCGCCGAGTACTTCCCTAACGACAAGATGTTCGGCTACCTTATGGAAGGCGAAATCAAGGCTATCGACAACGTGCTCAAGAACGCCCAGCATCCTTTCACCGCAATCATCGGAGGAAGCAAGGTTTCCAGCAAGCTCGCAGTGCTCGAGAACATGCTCGAGAAGGTTGACAACCTCATCATCGGCGGCGGTATGGGCTATACCTTCATCAAGGCACAGGGCGGCCAGATTGGCAACTCCCTCCACGAGGACGAACTTATGCCTAACGCTCTCGAAATCCTTGCAAAGGCAAAGGAGAAGGGTGTAAACATCTATCTTTCAGTTCAGACCCTCGTTGCTGACGACTTTGCTCAGACTGCCAACACCCAGATCGTGCCTTCAAACGCAATTCCTGAAGGATGGGAAGGCGTTGACGCAGGTCCTGACTCCCTCGCTCGCTGGAAGGAGGTCATCCTCGGTTCAAAGACCATTCTCTGGAACGGTCCTGTAGGCGTGTTCGAGATTGAGAAATTCGCTCAGGGCACACTTCAGATTGCAAGAGACCTCGCAGAGGCAACTGAGAAGGGCGCTTACACACTCGTAGGTGGCGGTGACTCCGTTGCAGCCGTTACCCAGATGGGATTTGCCGACAAGGTAAGCTACGTAAGCACCGGCGGAGGCGCAATGCTCGAGGCCCTCGAAGGAAAGATTCTTCCGGGCATCGCTGCAATCCAGGACTAATTCTACTATTGAATAAACGACACTTCAGGGTGACCGTGAGCGATTGCGAAAAGCGGTCACCCTTTATTTTGACAAGATAACAAGGATATTTACCGCACCTATGGAAAAGGTAACCGTATTGCCGCCGGACAAGCTCGTTGACGGATGGATAGCTCCGGAATTTCTGCCGGAGGGAGAGGACAAGTATTACATCAGGAACAGACAGACCAAGCAGCCTCAAGGCGGCTGGAGACATCTTACCAGCGACGAAATCGAGCGTCTGATCAAATACGAAAACACTGCTTCGAGCTGGGATACCATATGGGTAACAGACGAGTTTACGCCGCGCATGCTCAAGAACAATCATTTCTACGGGACCGTGAGGATTGGTCGCGTGGTTGATTGCGCCCTGCAGTTCCACGACTTGAGACTCCCTACGGGCATCACCAACTCTTCCATACACTCCTGCGACATAGGTGACGACTGCGCCATCCACGACGTCCACTATCTCAGCCACTACATCATAGGAGACCGGTGCATGCTGTTCAACATCCAGGAAATGAGCACCACGGACCACTCCAAATTTGGAAACGGCGTAGTCAAGGACGGCGAAAAGGAAGATGTAAGGGTAAAGATCCAGGTAATGAACGAAACGGGCTGCCGCGAGGTTTTCCCGTTCGACGGGATGAATACCGCCGATGCCTATCTTTGGGCGAAGTACATTGACGACAAACCTCTCCAGCAAAGGCTTGCAAGCATAACACAAAACTCATTCGACCATCACAGAGGATATTACGGGACCATTGGAGAAGGCTGCGTAATCAAGACCTCGCAGATTATTAAAGACGCGAGGATAGGCGCCTGCTGCTATATCAAGGGCGCAAGCAAGCTCAAGAACATTACAATAAACTCGTCCGAAGCCGAGCCTTCACAGATTGGCGAAAACGTCATTCTTGTCAACGGAATCGTGGGTTACGGAAGCCGTATCTTCTACGGTTGCATTGCGGTCAAATTCGTCATCGGAACCAACTGCAACCTCAAATACGGGGCGAGGGTCATCAACTCGATAATGGGCGACAACAGCACCATTTCCTGCTGCGAAGTCCTCAACAACCTGATCTTCCCTGCTCACGAGCAGCACCACAACAACTCCTTCCTCATTGCCGCCTGCGTCAAGGGTCAGAGCAACATGGCTGCCGGAGCCACCATAGGTTCCAACCACAACAGCCGCTCGAACGACAACGAACTCGTGGCCGGCAGGGGCTTCTGGCCGGGACTGTGCAGTTCAGTGAAGCATTCGTCCGTATTTGCGTCCTACTGTCTGCTGGCTAAGGGCTCGTACAGCTTCGAGCTCAATATCCCGCTGCCTTTCAGTCTGATAAGCAACAATGAGATGGAGGGCAGGCTGGAGATAATTCCTGCGTACTGGTGGATGTACAATATGTATTCGCTTGCGCGCAACAGCTGGAAATACAAGAACAGGGACAAGAGGATTACGAAGATCCAGAATATAGAATTTGACACCTATGCTCCTGACAGCATGGAGGAGGCGCTTCAGGCGCGCAGTCTGCTTGCACTGTGGACAGGAAGGGCCGCTGAAGTGGCTGACGGCGCAGAGCCCGGAAACGGAAAGGAAACGGTTCTTAAGGGTATGGGCCTGCTGGAAAGCCGGCCGGAGCAGGTCGAGGGGCTGAAAGTTCTTGCCGAGGGGCTTGAAAAGAGCCGGCGCGAGGAACTTGTACGGCATCCCGTCGAGGCATATCACTCCTACGGGGATATGCTAGTACATTATGCTATGAGAAACGTTCTGGACAGTGGCTTAGGGATTGGAAAGCTTGCAGAACTTGCGTCAGGTGAAAGGGTCAGCGACTGGGTAAATCTGGGCGGACAGCTGATGCCGGAAAGCGAGGTGGACAGACTCAGGGCCGACATAAGATCCGGGATTCTCAAGGACTGGAACGACATTCACGCAAGATATAACGAGCTTTGGAAACAGTACCCCGAGCAGAAGCTTCAGCATTCACTGCATTGCCTCAAGGCAGTGATGGGAGACGACATTCTCGACAAGGAGCGCTTCGGTGAGGCAGTTGCGAGGGAACGCCGTATCTTGGCGGAAATTGTTGAGAAAGTCACCGAGTCGCGGGCAAAGGATATGGTAAATCCTTTCCGCAAAGCAACTTACCGCAACGAAGATGAAATGCGAGCAGCGGTTGGAACTCTGGAGGACAACAGTTTTGTAAAGCAGGTCAGGAAAGAATGCGCCGAAATGCTGGAGGCGCTGGAAGCTTTGTCCCAAAGGATGTAATCTGCACCGAACACGCATCAATAGTGCACGCAGCGCACGAAGCAGGCGTCGGACCATTGTGCGTTGCGGCACGCGGTGCCTTTGTAGCTCGAGCCCTTTGCGACCATAGTGACCGGGTTCGGTCCGTAGGTGTTGAGGTCGTAGGTGTAGTAGTTGATATCGTGGGCGAACTTCTCCGATTCTGCAGTGTAGAATTCGTTCTCCTCGTACCAGTAAATCGCGCCCTTGCGCATCCAGAGGTCGTATAGCATAGGGAGCTTCACGGCAGTCTCAGTAGGCATCTCGAGGCTTCGCTGGGCGTACTTGAGCACGTCGCGCTTTATGTTTCCGTCACCGCCCCAGGAGATTTTATACAGGTCGGAGCCCTTTCTGTGGCCGTATCCGGAGGCTCCGATCGGGAAAAAGAGGTGCCTGGCGTTGGTCTTGTCCCAGACAAACATGCCCTGCATACCTTTCACATCGCCTTCGTTGATATAGGTGTAGGCATCGGTGGTGTTGGTAGCAGTCCCGGAACTTTCCTCGCCGTAAAGCACTCCATAATAGCGTGGAAGCGACTGAAGCGCAGTCCAGTCGGCATATTTTGCAGGCCATTTGTCGGAATAGAAACGACTTGAATAGGAATTTTCATCGTAGCGGAAACCGCCGGGCATCTCGGTGTGGCCTATGCCGGTAAAAGCAAGGTCGCCTGAGTTGTACATCAGGTGCTTCTTTGCCGAGCTGTAACACTCGACGTTAAATCCGTAACCGCTTCTGAAGTCGTCCTCCGGCCTAAGTGCGTGGGCAGAGTTTCCCCAGCGGAACTTGCCGCCCTCCATAAGAGGGTTTTCGCAAGGGGTACCAACGTATTTCATATTGCAGTTCATCCAGTAGCAGGTACGGCCTCCGGCATTCATCGGAACATCTCCAAGTCCCTGGCTCACAAAGAAATAGTGTATGCAGGTATTGTTGTTGTAAGTCACCTTGATGACTCCTTCCCTTACCACACCGTCTGCACAGGTGCTTGCAGGACGTACATCGAAGCGGACCTCCGAGGATGTACCACCGGTCACATCCGTTGTTCCCCAGGCGCCGCTGCCCGTCGGGGCAATCTGGATCCAGTCGGAGCCCTGTTCGATGTGGGCAGTCCACGGACCGTCTGATATGGTCGGATAGAACTGCCTGTGCACGGCTCCGTTGGCACTGTCGTCATCCTCGTTGAGTTCCATCAGCCTGAAATTGAACGGCTTGGTGCTCGTTGCTTCGCGCCATACTCCGGCCGGATTGACAACGCGCTTGACCTGTACGATGCGGACATCTTTAGTGTATTGCTTTCCACCTATGGTTGCAGAGAAGCGTATGGTGCCGGTACGCGTGTCGTGAGGAAAATAATTGTAACCGGAGAGGGAACTGCCGAGAGTGAGCCCCCTCGTATAAACCGGAATCGAGTAAAGGCACCTGTCAGCCAGAACCTGGGACGGAGTTGAAGAAGCAGTCAATGTCGGAGCGCCATTGCCGGTTTTCGCAAGCGAAAGGATTCCATTGGTGTTCTCCGTAAACATATAGTCATACTTATGTCCCTTATCCCCAAACCAATGGCTCTCGATGATATCAGCTTTGACAGTGGTTGAGGAAGTGGCGCCTCTGACGACCACAGGGACATTTACGCTTTCATTCGGCACATACGAGATATACAGAGGGTCCGGAATGCTGAGCTCCGGCTGCTCCGGCACGTACTCGATATGCCAGTCGGGGTCGTTTGCATCGTTGATGAAACGCAGAGTTATCTTGTAATGGTTGCTGCGCTCGGCATTGAAGTCGGTGCTGACATCCTTTCCGAGCATGAAACGATAGGTTATCGGACCCTGAGAGGCATTGTCGGCAGTTCTGTTGACATAGTAACCCTTGACCTCGATATATGTGCCGTAAGCCTTGCGGTCTTTGTTCCAACTCTCGTCGGAAGGATGGTAGCCGTGCTTTTCTCCCGTTCCCTGATTGTTCTCGAAGAAATAAAGCGCCTCGGAATACTCCGTATGGCCACCGTCATATTCATATACGGGCTTTCCCTTGGAGATGTAAGGCCAGTTCTTGATGTCATCGGAGGTCGAGTAACTGATTTTCTCGCCTTCATGAATGAGCTCCGCGGAGCTTGAAGGCGTATTTGGCTTGCCGAGCAGGCAGCTGGCAGGAATGTCCAGGACCTGAACGGACTTAAGATAAATGTAGATATTGTCTTTCAGGGAACTTGCATCGTAACTGACTGTCAGTTTGGATGCCGCCCTTTTTACCCAGGCGTGAAGCGAGGATGTGTTCTTGCCAATCACGATCAGAGGCGCTTCGGCAGGCACTTCGATCGAGTCGTCATCGGTGAAAAAACCGAACATCTGGGCATTGGAAGATATATCGGAAGCATTCCAGGCAAAGCTGACCGACTTGAGTTCATCTTCCGTTCCGGAAAAACCCGAGAGGTCCAGGCCTGCTGCGGCGTAAATCCTGTAAGCGCCGAGAGGGAGCTGCATTGAAAATTCTGAGTGGCAGAAAGTCGATTCGGCAACGCCGCTTATTCCTGATGTCGCGCAATCCTTTTCCGATTCGGTGAGCGAACTGACATTGCTCTTCTGCTGCAACTTGCCCGATGCGTCAAAAGCCAACACCCAAAGATTGTCCAGATGCCTGAGAGCATCACCCGCCGAACGTGTTATCACTCCAGCCAAAGGCCTGTAAGACACGGACATACGCAGTTCTTTCGTCTCTCCCGAACCAGGTAAAGGATATTCCTCGCTCTCAGGAGAAAATACGCAAGCCGATACTGCCACGATGCAGCATAGCATAACAAGTATATTTGAAAGAATGCGTTTCATAATTTTACTGACCGAATCCAGGATTAAGTATCACTTCCCCGTAAGGGAATACATCTACGGACCAATTTAGTCCATAGGCACCTATGGTAATCACGACCACAACGTGAGTATTGCGCGGCAGGCTGGCCACGTCAGGGAAATAAGCGCTGTACTGAGTTCCATCAAGCGTGACGGACATAGAGTAATTGCGTGCATCCGAAGAGTCAAGGTACTTGCCCTCAAGAAGATAGAACGGTTCAAGCGCAGTCACCCCGCTACCGTCGTCTCCTTCTGCAGTTATGGTCTTGCCAAGTGGCTTTTTATAAAGGTAGTAATTGTTGTTTCCCGTGTTCGGCACCTCGAATCCGCTGACCGAATAATCACCCGCCAAAGGGTCGCCGGCATAGCTGACTCTCGGAAGATAATATTCTATGCTGGAGGCCTTGCTGATTGTAAGCGAGCTGAGTTCGTATGACTTACCTGACTGATTGTCAAACAGATAACTAAATTTGACAGCAGCTCTGGTAATATACAGGTCAGTATGATAGTCGCTTGCCGGCATATCGATTGTGTGACATTCACTCATAGGAAGAGCTGAGCCGGGAAGTTCATCGGTATCAGAATTGAGACTGATGCGAAGGTCCGAAAGTTCCTGCTCAGGGAAAGTGCCTCCTACTGGGAGAGAAGCGAGGTCATACTGAACAACTGATTCGGTAACTCCCTCTGCTGCAGCGGCTTTCCTGGCATTTTCGTTTGCAAACAGATAAATCTTTTTCCGCTCGCCTCCAATAACCTCAAAAACCACGTCACTCACGCTTGTATATGCACCCTTTGCCGTAGCGCTGAAGTCAAGCAGTCGGTTATGCTCGATGCTACCATCCGGTCGCACTATCACTATGCGCAACGTCTGCATCTTCTCACCGTCGGTCATAGCACCAACATAATCGGACGCATCAAAGCTAGCCTTGCTTGTAGCAGCTTTGCTTGCCGCAGACGGAGCCGAAACGCTTATAGATACGGTAAGTTCGCACAAGCCATCCCCGCCGCCGAACTCCCACAGATTGCATCCCTGCAAAATGAGAGCAGCAGCAAGAAAAGCCAAGACATGTGCAAACAAATTTCGCATAAAGCCTACATCTCCGTATGGTTAAGTCTTACTACCCAATCATTTATGACTATTCTCGTATCCAGCCACCTCAGACCGTTGTCAAGGAAGAACACCAGACTCCAGACGCTTTCCCTGTCCAGAAACTCCTGCTTGCTCATATCCGCAAAAAGCTCGCTGCGCAGCAGCATCAGATAGTCGATAAGCGGGAGGTCAATGACTGTCTCACCGCTCTCGGCATTTGCTACCCGCAGTCTCGGAGCATTGCCGAAGAAAAGACGGGAAGTGGAGAATTCGGCCCAGACGGCGCTTGCCGGAGTTGTTCCGGGAGTGTCCTCTCCGATGACGGTTTCACCCTTTGTCCAAGGCAGATAAGTCAGCTGAGTGGAAGGAACGGCAGCATCGGTCCAGTCGAGCACCGAGTTGTCGTCGGTAATAGTGAACACAAAGTCACCCGAAGACATCGCCACTCCGTCAATCTGCTGAAGCACGACCCGTATATTATTGGTATTCTTCAACATATAAACGGTGTCGCGGATAAATTGCTCGCTGTTCTCAATGTCTATCTCCTCGATCCCATAGAAGCACGGATGCAGACAGGAGCTTGACCGGGAGTCCTCGCTGCGAAGCTGCAGGCGGACCTGTTGCAGGTCAGATTCTGCAGCCTTTGAGCCAGAAGGACAGTAAAGATCAAAGGAAGCATCAGCGCAGGCGATTCCCCCGTAGGCAAGTAATGTATAATGACCTTCATCGAGTTCCAGGGACATTGCATAGTCCTCCTTCCCGAGCGCATCCGAACTTTCGTCAAACCTGCTGACGAAACGGCCGTTCCCGTCAAAGACAAGAAGCGAGAGACAATGCACCTGACTGTGGAAGGAGTTGGCATATTCCATATTGTACTCGTAACGGAAACTTAGCGAAACTCCTTTTGGGCATTGGCTCTGGTCGGTGAATATTGTGCTGCAGGACATAAGGCCCGTGGCCAGGACCGTGTATGCAAACAAGGCCCTGGCGGCGGACTTTATAAAACTTATGAAGTTCATTATCAATTAATTAAAATTCGATATGATTTACGCGAACAGTCCAAGGAAGCACCTTCACGGTAACGGTGAAGTAGTAGTTCACAGACTCGTCCGGGTCGTCAGGATCAACCGGGTCCGGGTCAGGATCCGGATTGCTAGGGCCAATCGGTGGAGTCGGGTGTCCGAAACGTGCGATTTTGTCAACACAGAGCTTGTAAACGTTGTTTCTTACGACTGCAAACTCCATTGGACCCATAACGTTGTTGTCACCATTGTCGTTGTGACGGTTCCAGTAGTAGTAATATGCGTAGTACTTTCCGTCCTTTGGAGAGTAGCCGGTAAATCCTGCAGCAGCGGCAGCAGCACCGGTAGGTTCGGTAGCAGGGTCAGCAATTGTTGCAGCAGCCTGGTTGTAGGCGGCAAGCAGGGTAGCCTTAGCGCCTTCAGCAGTTGCAGCAGTCTTGACATCGTTCCAGGTGCCGTAAAGAGTATTGTTGAACACATAGATTCTCTTTCCGCTTGCAAGCGCTTCCTTAACGCTCTGAGCAGCAGACTCTCCAGCCTTGATTTCGCCCCTGAATACTACACCGGTACTTACATTGTGCTTCTGGGCGTTGGTGCCGGCAACGGTGTTTTCCTTTGCGTAGCACCAGATCTTGTAGTCACTTGGATTGTGGTCGTCGCTTGCAGCGCCTGTCCAGTTGTCATCCTCGGTGAGTCCGGCAAGTGAAGTCCAGGTCCAGCTTGCAGGAGAATCGAGATGAGCGTTGAAACCAGCTGCAACCTTGCTTGCCCAGTCGGTATCTACCACCCAGTTGGTAGGGATTTCCACACCACCAACTATAGCACCTGTTGATGTTGCTTCTGAACCAGCAGTAACGCGGCGGAACATATAGTGAGCCTTGCTCTGGTTGATGAGGGCAGCGTCGGTAAGGGTGATGGTGAGACCTGCGCCCATATCATATACGTTGTTAGTCTTGGCGGCCATATAGTCAAAACGTGCCATAGAGCGCTCTACGATGTGGCTTCCGAGGTCAAGCGGAGTATTTGGCTTGGTGTATGGAGCAAGAGAGGCAGGAAGGGTCACTGAAGAAGCAGCATAAGCATTTGTCATCCAGAACTTGTTGTTCTGGGTCATCTGAGCCACTGTTGCCTCTGACACCTCGTCAACGTCAAAGCTTGCAGGAGCGCTGCAGTTTACATATACATATACGCTGTAGCTTGCACCAGGCTGAAGGTCGACAGTACTGAAAGAAGCTACATAGGTATCACTGGAAGCCGCTAGCGGAGTAACGTTACGTGAAACGAAATACTGATCTCCCTTCACGAGTGCGATGTCAACTGATGAAACGGCATTTTCGTAATCCTTGCCGACCTCAGTATCAGGGTTGGCATTGGAGTTGGAATTGCCAAGATCATCGGTAGAACTCTTTGTGGAAAGCATACGGATTGAGAACTGCATATACATCTTAGAGTTCTCATCGACTGAAGGGCCTGACGGCTCCTTGTTGCAGGCTACCAGTGCAAACGCAGCAGCGGCAGCCAAAAGAAAACACTTCTTCATAGTTGATAATTATATTGATATTGTAAATTATTGTATCTTTTCAAGTTCCTTCGAAGCCTGCTCGATTCCGAAAGCAGCGGCAGCCTTGAGGCAACTACCCGCCGTTTCAGAATCCCCCTCCATAGCGGCAAGCACTCCACGGGCATAAATCGATTCCGGAATGCTGCCCGCACGCTCGAGATAGAAACGCGCCGACTTGAGGTCTCCCCTTCGCATCGCGACGTTGGCGGCATTGACATTTGCAACCGGGTCATCCGGATACATACGCACTGCAACATCGAAGATATTGCCAAACTCGTCCGACTGCGGGTCAAGGTCCCTTGAGGCGAGGTAGAATTCTTCCAGACTGAGGTTCTGTGGGCGGCTTACGACTAGCTGGCGTATGTGGTCAACGTCGGCCTCGGTAAAGCTTCTGACCTGATATTCAATCTTATAGTAGGTCCTTCGCAGGAAAGGATAGCAATTTGCAAGCAGGTATGCATAGCTCTCGGGATGGTGGGTCTTGATGAGCCACTCCTTGCGGTCGGGTTCTTCCGAACTGTCAATCAAAGCTAGAATCTCCGCCTTGTCAGAGATCGTCGAGGACTGGACATAGGACCTGAGGTCTTCCCAGTTCTCAGGCTCATAAGATGTGGTCACAAGTCCGGAAGGAAAAGCGTAAAGTTTTGATACATAATCCCTTATTGCTTCAGTTCTTCCCTTTGCCAGACGTTCGTTGTTGTCATAAGGGCTTTCTGGGGAGGCATAGCCCCTGATATGAATGGACTTGACGCTCACGTCGGAGTCTGATCTTATGGAGTCAATCTGGCTTACTATTTTTGCGAGTTCCAGACGGTTGTTGTGATATCCCGGATATATGACAGTTTCAGAAACCGGGAAGTCAATAAAAGCATTACCTTCGACCGACCTTATTTTTTCCGAACGCTCGCTCTGTGACGGTACCATATAGAGGAAAGAAGGCACATATACCCTGTAGGATGTCAGGGCATAGCTTTCCTGATTCTCCTTGGTTCCGCAACAGCTGTATGTTTGCTTGATGAGCTTGAGTTCAGCTCCGTTCATCCATTGGCTGTAAGGGACGTTTGCCGTGTAGGAAATTTCTGATGGTGCATCCTTGCCTTTCCAGGACTTGTCTTCAGGGGCAAGTGAGAGTCCGTTTCGCTGATAATAATACCAGCGGTTCCTTCCATATAAGGCGAAAGGAGTAAAGGCTGCCGTGTCTTTTCCGTTGACGATTATCGGAGTATATACGGCAACACGGTTTGAGGAGACGTCCAGTCCTGAAAGGACAACCTCCATTTCAACAGTCATAAGACGCTCGTTTCTAAGCAGTTCTGGATGATTGACAAGCACACCGCCCGCCTCAGTCTGGGCAAATGCGGCCATCGCGCTTACGGTCAAGGCCGCTGCAATTGACAGATAATGTTTCATAGCGACACTGTTTAGAAGATATAAACCAATGAAATGGCGGCCTTGGTAGGGCCTACATAATGAACAGGCACGTTTTCGGCGAGTTTAAGTCCGCAGGTCGTGCAGAGGAACTGGTCATAACGCGAATACACATATCCGGCACCGAGTTCAAGCTCAAGGTTCCAGTGCCTTCCGAGTATGAAGTTGTAACCATAGGCTAATCCGGCTCCGGCTCCCCAGCCCTGGAAGCGATACTGCTGCAGCGGGGAATAGTCCAGCCAGAGATACTTGCCGCCATAAGGCAGCTTTGCCATATTGTAGATTCCACCGAGTGCATGCATGGCGACAAAGTGGCCGGAGAAACGGTCACAGAACCAATATCTCAGTTCCGGCTGTACCATTGCCTGACGGAAGAGACGTCCGTCCCTGAGTGTCCACGGATTATAGCTGCCGCTAAAATCGACAGTCCAGCGTGGGGCAATTCCAAACTCGACACCAAGATTGGCAGTGGTCATCACGTCGCTGAGAAGATTGGTCTTTACAGCGAAGCTCTGGGCGCGCGCCGAAGATAAAATAGCCATGCTCGCCAATAAGGCGATGATTAATTTCTTTCCAATATCCATTCTATATATCTCCCAGTCCAACAAAAAGGGTCGCAAATTTAGCAATTATATCACTTAGAACGGCTCAATTACTTGAAAATTTAACAATAAAATAGCAGAATCAGAAAAACTAATGTCACATATAGAAAATAATAGACCTTA
>SFJA01000088.1 GCA_004556005.1 Bacteroidales bacterium
CTTAAAGTTGCGTGGTTAATTCTTTTCCACCTCGCTTATTATCCAGGCGTGTTTTGTGCTGAATTTGCGAGCAAACAGACAGGAACTATCCTGCAATGTTCTGATGTCCTTTAACCGTTCCTTCTCATCTTCGGAAGAGCCCCAGACATAAGGCTTGCCCCTTTCCCAGTCTATTTCGCGCAGACAGATGTCGTTTTCTCTTGCAGCCTTGTAGGTTCTGTTTCTAAAATCACTGTGCCAGACTAAAGACTGAATGAAACTTTCGTCAGAACAGAAAGTATGTCTGAACAATGACAGGATTTCATTTTTCCTCGATAACAGATAACTGCATAACTCATTGGTTATGCTGCACCAGTTGTGCCCTCTGAGTACTTCCATAGGATAGCTTCTTTTCACACCCAGCCATTGCTGTACTTTAACAGAATATCTGTTGAAGGTACAGGCGCATTTCCTTATGAGTTTCCGGGGATGACGCATATAAGGCAGGAAGAAATAGTAGTAGCCTGTCCGGTATTTTGCAATCTCTCTGTTCTTTTCATCTGATTTTATCGAAACAAACTCCGTCCCAGGATGCTCTTCGATGAATGAGTGTATGTAATCCTGTGACTTGATCGGCAAATCAACACCGGAGAGAAGGTGGTAAATCTTGTACGGACCATGCTTGAAGGCGCATCCCAGCACTGTCAATTCAGCTTCGATCTGGCTGACATCTCCCCACTTGACGTTGATGCGCTCAGAGTAATACAATCCCGCATTGCGGGTCTTTATGCCCTCGAACTGTCTAATGTCTGCCTTCTTGTCAATCAGCAGGAAAATGTCATTCCTCTCATCGTCTATCATGGCAACAAGTCTTCGGAGCAGGTCCGGCTCGTTATGAGCGATAATGCAATATGCGTGTTTTGTTGAATTGTTATCCATATTATTACTCAGACTTTAATGACTCAAGCAGCAGATTCTTGCATTCATTCCGCCTTTGCTCCAGCCTCGCATTGACGGCCTCCCAGCATATTGCTTTGTCAACTTGCACGCTGTCAAGCTGTTCCACATCGAGTAACCTGTCCTCAAGCCCAAATTCCCTGAGCAGCGAAGTGAAACGCGCCTGCCCTCGCCCGGCATTGCCGATCACCCAAAAGTCTTTATTGAAGATTATTGAAAATACCGCTCCATGGAAACTGTCAACAATGGTCATATCCGCATCCATAAAGGCTCTCAGCCAAGTTTCGACACCGGGATATACGCAATCCTCAATATGATGCCTGACATCGTTTTTCGAGCGGTTTTCCTGTTGTTTGAGAGGCAGTACACGGAATGCTTCAAGCCCCTTGTCTTTGGCAATCCTGCGGGTGAACGCATCAATCCTTTCGTCAGGGTCCAGTACATAATTGAACAAGTTGCCTCTTGAACGCGGAACATCAGCTTTCCGTATCAATGCGACATAGTCTTCGGCATCCAGCAGCATCGTGGGATCCAGAACGTGCGAAGCCTCTATTCCGAAATGCTCCCGGCATAACTCAACTCCGCTGTCTTCCCGTAAGGACACAAAGTCGAAACGCTGCGCCAACTGCGCGCACTCGGCAGTCCGGGCAGGGGAGAATTCCCACTTGTCGGTGCCGAAGGAAGCGGCGTATGCAATGCGCTTGACCTTCTCTTCAGTTGCAAAATCAAGGAACATTGCATCAAGAAACCTATTGTACTTAGGCCTCCAGCACTGGTCGCTTCCGACTACGAAGGCATCGAATCGGCCACTGTTTGCCTGTCTTTTGAACCCGGGAGCAGAATAAATTTTCGGGGTGCGATGGATGTTGGTGTCGATAAAAGCGTTCAAGTTCCGGCAGATGACATCCTGTTCCTTGCTGGTCGGCATATAGGGCGTAACGAGCTGATTCCCGGGCATTAATAAGGATCGGATGCTTATTTTGCATTCGTACGCGTATCTCCTGAGGTCCTTTCTGATGCCCCAATCAATCGTTTCGACCTTATGCCCCGCTCCGATAAGAACCTGCTGCAGAGCATAGTTCTGAACGATTCCACCATAATTGGATTGCAACGCTTGTGTCAGTATGCCTATTTTCATTTAAATCTTATTTGCAATTCATATCCCTTCCATCCGTTGTCCTTGTTTCTGAAACAAATGCTGGCATTCGTGACACTTATTCCCTGCCGGGGAACACCCTGCGCAGTAGCCTGACAATGCCTGTCGCAAACTTTGGGCTTAACCGGGCAAGACGCCAGAACAACTTGACGCCCAGGGACTTCCAAGGTGCGCAGGATTGCACGTCAGCAAGCTTCCAAAGTTCTGCGATGCGCTCTGCCGGAACATCGCTCTTGTGCGCTAGGTTGAACAGGCAGCCGAGCAGCAGGGAGTCAATCTGCCGGGCCGCCGCAGGAAATGTTATTTTGTAAGGCCCGAACTTTCCTATGATATCCATATTGTCGCCCGGCCGCGTATTGGCATATGCTCCGGAGGCATTGTCAAAATACCAGTATAGTACGTTTCCTATCCTCTCAACCCGCTCCGAGTGCCGGAGCAGTTCGTAAATGAACAGCTGATCTTCGGCAATCCTGAGCCCGGAATCGAATCTCAGGCCATTGTTCCTGACAATATCGTTGCGGACGCATACGCTCCACACGCTTCCCTGAAACAAACCCCTGCTGAGATATTCTTCCGGCGTAATGACCCCCGACTCCCTGCCATCGTTCTCCCCGGCCACGTAATCCCGGTTATACGCGAACTGAAGCATATCCAGCGAATCCTGTTCCGCCTTTTTGACCATAGTCTCCAGCGCGTCGGGGTAGAACCGGTCGTCAGCGTCAAGGAACGCCAGCCACTCGCCGCGGGCCTCGTCCAGACCCAGGTTGCGGGCACTGCTGACGCCGCCGTTCTGCTTGTGGAATGCTCTGATGCGGGGGTCGGCCGCCACAAAGCCATCGCATATACCGGCACTCCCGTCCGTACTGCCGTCATCGACGAGTATGAGCTCCCAGTCTGACAGGCTTTGCTCCATCACGCTGCGAACCGACCGCTCGAGCATTCCCGCGCGATTGTAAACAGGTATGATGACGCTTACCATACTGATACGCTTCCGCTACTCTGCAAACAGCCCGATGATGTTGAGTATCACCTGGGCGGCTTTCTGCATCGACTCTACCGGCACCCACTCCATCTTTCCGTGGAAATTCTGTCCTCCGGCAAAGATGTTCGGGCACGGAAGTCCCTTGAAAGAAAGGTTTGCACCGTCGGTACCTCCTCTGATTGGCTGGATGCGCGGCTTGATTCCGGCCATCTCCATCGCCTTGACCGCCTTTTCGATGATATGGTAGTGCGGCTCGACCTGTCCGCGCATATTGTAGTACTGATGCCTTATCTCGACGTCTGCCGTACCCACGCCGTAGCGGTCGTTTATGAAGCGGGCGCATTCGGCCATTACCTGCTTCTGCCTCTCGTGCTTGTCAAGGTCATGATCGCGAAGGATATAGCTCAGGGTAGCCTCTTCCACGCTGCCCTTGAACCCGACGAGATGGTAGAATCCCTCGTAGCCTTCGGTCAGTTCCGGCCTTTCGCCGGCAGGGAGGAGGGAGTTGAATTCCTGCCCTATCAGTATCGCGTTTTTCATCTTGCCCTTGGCATAGCCCGGGTGTACGTTGCGTCCCTGGATGCGCACGGTAGCCGAAGCTGCATTGAAGTTTTCAAATTCCAGCTCTCCGACTTCTCCTCCGTCCATCGTATAGGCAAATTCTGCCCCGAACTTCTGCACGTCGAACTTGACCACGCCGCGGCCGATTTCCTCGTCCGGGGTGAATCCTATCTTAATTGTTCCGTGTTTGATCTCCGGATGTTCCACGAGGTACTGCACCGCATACATTATTTCAGCTACGCCCGCCTTGTCATCCGCACCCAGCAGGGTGGTTCCGTCGGTGGTTATGATGGTCTCGCCGATGTGTTCGAGAAGCTCCGGGAATTCGCCCGGATCGAGCTTCAGTCCCGGCACTCCCTTGAGCTCGATGGCGCTGCCGTCGTAGTTGCTGATGATTTGCGGACGAATTCCCTCGCCCGAGGCATCCGGCGCCGTATCGACGTGAGCGATGAATCCGATGGCAGGCACTTCGCGGTCGAGGTTGGACGGGAGGGTCGCCATAACGTATCCCCACTGGTCGAGTTCCGCTTCGAGCCCCAGAGCCTGCAGTTCGTCGCGCAGAATGCGCAGAAGGTCAAGCTCTTCCGGTGCAGAAGGCTGTGAGTTGCTGTTTTCGTTAGACTGGGTGTTGACTGCGACATAGCGCAGGAATCTATCGCAAATATTTTCCATCGTTTTTCAGTTTTTCACAAAAATAGCAAAAAACTCGATTCTTATGCTATCTTTGCATAGCATAAGTATATGAAATTATGAAAAGGAATATTCTTCTTATCCTGCTGGCGGCAGTGCTCGTAAGTCCTGCTGCCTGGGCGCGTGCTGCCAGATATGAGACCGTAAAGCTCGATCCTGCTTCTCCAGAGATACTTTATACGGGCCGTACTATGGTGCAGGACGGTGCCGTTGTGTGCAACTGGAGCGGCGTTTATGCCCAGTTGAAGTTCGAGGGAAGCGCGCTGAAAATCAACTGCCGCACAGACAGGAAGGTTATGCTCAACGTATGGGTTGACAATCCTATGGGAGCTGAAGCTGACCTTGTCGTTACCGTCGGGCAGAAGGACAGCAGCATTGTACTGGCTTCCGGGCTTGGCAAGGGTGAACATAAGGTCTTTATTCAGAAAAGGTCAGAAGGAGGTCAGGGAACGCTTTTTATCAATTCTTATGAACTCACGGGCAAGCTCCTTCCCGCCGACCCGGGAAAAGAGCGCCTGATCGAAGTGATCGGAGACTCCTACACCTGCGGCTACGGTACCGAGCCGTCTCACAAAAACGACCCGTTCAAGGTCGAGACGGAGAATTGCAACTATGCCTACGGATGCATAATCGCACGTTATTTTGACGCCGATTACAGACTTGTAAGCCATTCCGGCATAGGTGTCGCCCGCAATTTCAACGACGGAGGCAAATACACTATGGTGGATCTGTATTCACGTACCCTCGACACTGAGGAAGATTGTCCGGCGTGGGACCATCAGTCCGCAAGAAAGCCTGATGTCGTCATAATCTATCTGGGCACCAATGACTTTTCCCGCGGCAAGGCTCCTACCCTGAGCAATTTCTGCAAGAAGTACAAGTCCCTTATCGACCAGGTCAAGTCCGCTTACGGGGAGTCGGTTCCTGTGGTCTGCGTGGGCTCGAGAATAGACGAAATGGCCGGTACTTACGTTAAGGAGGCAGTGGAGCGCTGCGGTCACTCCAATGTTTCCTGGATGCAGTTCAACGCAACGATACATAACAACGAAGATGAACTCGGGGCTTCCAACCATCCTAACTACAGGGGACAGAAGAAAAAGGCAATGGCGCTCATCCCTTATGTAGCAACCGCTACGGGGTGGCAGTTGGAAGACAAGCCTGTAAGGTAGGGAAAGGCCGTGTTTGAAAATAACTTGGTATTATGGAATTGAATCTCAAAGGAAAGGTTGCCGTGGTTACGGGAGGTACCCGCGGTATCGGATATGCTATCGTCAAGAAGTATCTGGAGGCCGGCGCTACGGTAGTTCTGTGCGGTTCGCGTGAATCGACTGCCGCTGCGGCTCTCGAAAAGATCAGGGGAGAAATGCCGGGCTGCACGGTTGATGCCATTTGGCCTGACCTGTG
>SFJA01000089.1 GCA_004556005.1 Bacteroidales bacterium
ATATCTGTCGGGAACGAGTATCGGGCGATTCTGTTTACGATAGACCAAGAGAATTTCGTGCAGGCTGAGCAAATATTGCTGCTCAACGGTTTTATGAAGAAGTCCACAAAGGACTATAAGAAAGAGATACAAAAGGCATAACATATATTGGACACGTATTATGAGAAAGAAGTTTTAATCGATATTTCGTCAGTAAATCAGCGGAAAGTGGTAAAATAAAGATGTTTCCGCTGATTTACTGACTTTATTTGCTAATTTTGCTTTGAGAATCATAAACTGTTTTCGGTGTCCTTTACTATCTGGTCAAACTTCGCACCGGCAAATAATGACTGGAGCCGTTGCATAAAGCCCCCGGCATTGCCGGACTTGATGTCTGCCACGAAATTCCGGATGAAATTGCTAAATTTGCATTCCGAACAAAAACTCTCGCAAATCATGCCTCACTACTTCAACATAAACTACCAGTTCTCCATCACCGATATCCACAAACGCATAGAAGCTGCAATCAACACCGATGCCCCTTCATACATCTGCGTCGCTGACGGTAACATCCTTCAGCAAGTCCACCGGGACCCGGAGTACCGCAAGGTCGTTGACGGCGCGCTGTTCAGCATCTGCGACAGCAGCTGGGTCCCGCTGTATATCAAGAAGATATATGGTGTACAATACGGTCAGTATTCGGGCAGTTCAATCTTTGATGACATAACCCGCGCAGCCCGCTACAGGCAATGCTTCCTGGGAGGCTCCGAAGAGGTGCTTGCCGCCTTGAGGGACAAGCTCATGGCAATAGATCCGGCAATAGCAGGGATGCGTTTCGAGGCACTTCCGTTCGCTGATGTGGATAGCTTTGACTATCCTGCAATTGCAGAGACCGTGAACCGTGAGGACCCGGATATCATCTGGGTTAGCCTTGGCGCACCGAAGCAGGAGATCTTTATGTCGAAACTCAAGCCATATCTCAACAGGGGAGTGATGATAGGGGTAGGAGCCGTATTTAACTTCCGCAGCGGGATTGCCGAGCGCCGCGCCCCGCAATGGGCTGTCAAATCGCATCTGGAGTTTGTCTGGCGTCTTTTTTCCGATCCGCGAAAGCAATGGCCACGGGTCAGGAACATAATCACGGCGCTGCCATCGATAATTCGCGAGGAAAAAAGAAGGGCGAGAATGTGTCCTTAGCTTACTTTTTATTATTTTTGCCCAATGAAACACTATTTGACTATAACCTTTGCAGTCCTGCTGGCGCTCAGCCTCCAGGCAAACGCTTATGAACGCGTAAAGACTCCCGCTACCGAGATTGTACTTGAAGCGGATGCAGGCAAACCGCTGCGCATCCATTACTACGGACCTCATCTTGCCGACGCTGACATTGAGTCGCTGGTAGCATCCGGCAGCCTGAACTGTGATGCCTATCCGGCATACGGCATGGGAAAGGACAACGGATGCAAGGCTCTGTCCGTCGTGCACTCTGACGGTTCGCTGGCTACCGAACTGCGCGTGGCAGAGTCGTACCGGGAAAGTGAAAGCAATGCCGAGATTCTCAAGGTCAAACTCGTTGACACCAAATATCCTTTCTATGTAACCGTCTGCTACAGAGCATACAAGGACGTAGATATGATTGAGACCTGGACCGAATTCGAAAACCGCGAAAAAAAGCCGGTGACCCTCACCCGTTTTGACTCCGGCCTGCTTCCGGTCAGGCGTGGCGATGTCCATCTCTCTTATTTTACCGGCGACTGGGCGGCTGAAACCTATCTTCACGAGATGCCGCTTCAGGGCGGAGTCTTCTGCATCTCAAATTATGACGGCGTACGCAACTCGCACACCTCCCACTCTGAAGTGATGCT
Organism: Bacteroidales bacterium; assembly: GCA_004556005.1. Lineage (GTDB taxonomy): Bacteria > Bacteroidota > Bacteroidia > Bacteroidales > UBA932 > Cryptobacteroides. Next base: position 1,845 of record SFJA01000089.1, read on the forward strand.
CTCGCTTGACGGAAAGGCGCAGGAAAACAGCGGCCGCGTCATCGGCGCAGCCCTTTGCTACAGTGGCAATTACGAGATTCGCGTTGAAACTCCCGCCGGCAAGAACCATCGAGTATTTGCCGGAATCGCCCCTGACAATTCCTTCTATATCCTGGAACCGAAAGAGCTTTTCGTGACTCCTGTGCTTGCCTTTACCTATAGCGACGAGGGTCTGGGCGGGGCCAGCCGCAGTTTCCACCGCTGGGCAAGGAAGTACCGTCTCGCACACGGCGACAGGGAACGCAAGATATTGCTCAACAGCTGGGAAGGAGTCTATTTCGATATCAATGAACAGGGTATGGACCAGATGATGGGGGACATTGCCTCAATGGGCGGCGAACTGTTCGTTATGGACGACGGCTGGTTCGGGGAGAAGTACCCGCGTCTTACAGACAACTGCGCTCTCGGCGACTGGAAGGTTGACCGTAACAAGCTGCCCGGCGGAGTATCAGCGCTGGTCAGGATGGCAGACAGGCACGGAATCTCTTTCGGAATCTGGATAGAACCCGAAATGACCAACTCCGTAAGCGAACTCTACGAAAAGCATCCCGACTGGATAATCAAGGCTCCCGGCCGCGATCCTGTGATGGGCAGGGGAGGCACCCAGCTCGTCCTCGATATGTCAAACCCTGAGGTTCAGGACTTTGTGTTCAAGGTCGTCGATGACATAATGCAGGAGAACCCCGATATCGACTATATCAAATGGGACGCCAATATGAACGTCCGCAACCACGGCTCGCAGTATCTTCCCGCCGACAGGCAGAGCCATCTTTTCATCGAATTCCACCGCGGCTTCGCCAAGACCTGCGACCGCATTCGCGCCAAATACCCGGACCTCACCATCCAGGCCTGCGCGTCCGGCGGCGGCCGTGCCAACTACGGCGTGCTCCCTTGGTTTGACGAATTCTGGGTCAGCGACAATACCGATGCCCTGCAGCGCGTCTATATGCAGTGGGGAACTTCCTACTTCTATCCTGCAATAGCTATGGGCTCGCATATCAGCGCGGCGCCTAACCATCAGACGGGCAGGGTGATACCTATCAAATACCGTATTGACGTTGCGATGAGCGGCCGTCTCGGAATGGAGATCCAGCCAAAGAATATGACTGCCGAAGAGATTGCCCTCTGCCGCAATGCCATAGCCCAATACAAGCAGATACGTCCTGTAGTACAGTTCGGCGACATCTATCGACTCATCTCTCCTTACGAGGGCAAGAACCTTGCATCGATGATGTATTGTTCCGAAGACAAGTCCCAGGCTGTTTTTTACTGGTGGAAACTCGAGACTTTCTGCAGCGAACTCCTTCCTCGCGTAAGGATGGCGGGGCTCGATCCTGAAAGGATGTACACCGTGCACGAACTCAACCGCATAGACCGCAACCCGCTGCCGTTTGAAGGAAAGGCCTTTTCCGGCCGTTACCTGATGGAAAACGGACTGGAGATTCCATACAGCCACAAAGCGGACGGCTATAACAGTGACTGGAGCAGCCGCGTACTTCATCTTGTAGCGCAATAGTGATGGAACGACAACCCCTGCTTGAACTTCTCTCCCTGTCAATAGGCTGTGGCATCGGCTTTGAACCGCTTGATGACTCTGCCTGGAAAGACCTGTTTATGCAGGCCCGCGAACAGGCTGTGCTAGGCATCACGATGCAGGGGCTGGATGCTCTTCCCCGCACGGAAGGCGCTCCACTCAAGATTTACGGCAGCTGGGCTCTTGCGAGCGAAACAATTGAGGCCCGCTCTCTCGACAGGCAAAAGCTGGCAAGGAGCATTTATGGACTATTCTCCTCCGCCGGCCTGCCCTGCTGCGTGCTGAAGGGCCCGTCAGTCGCCCGCTTCTACCCGCAGCCTCTTCGCCGCCAGAGCGGCGATATAGACATCTGGGTCCCTGCCGGTCGCAAAAAGCTGCTGTCATTCCTGCGCGGCAGGTGCAAGGTCGGGGCCGTAGTCTATCATCATTGCAAATGCGACATCAGCGGGAAGCCCGGTGAAGTCGAGGTGCATTTCACCCCTAGTTGGATGAACAGCCCTCGGCTAAACAAGCGTCTGCAGCGCTATTTTGCCAAATCTGCTGCCGCCGAAACAGCCTGTCCCGACCCGGAACTCGGCTTCTGCGTCACCTCGCCGCAATTCTCATTCGTGTTCGGCATCGTACACTTCTGGCGGCATATGCTTGACGAAGGAATAGGCCTGAGGCATCTTGCCGACCTTTATTATACCGTTCTTTCCATTCCTCCCCAGTCATACGAAGAGATCTCCGGACAATTGCGTGACCTGGGCCTGTACCGGCTCTCCTGTGCGCTTGCCGGCGCCCTGGTCCTTGCCTTCGGCTTGTCCGCAAGCTCGCTTCCAGTGCCTCCCGATACCGTTCAGGGAACGATTCTTCTGCAAGATATGCTGCTCTCCGGCAACTTCGGGCGCAGCGACAAGGCTCTGCAGGCACAGACCGGCAGCCGCTGCGAGGCCGCGCTGGCAAAGTTCCGCCGGTCCATGAGATATATGCACTTCTGCCCTTCGGATGTGCTCTGCGCGCCTTTGTTCAAGCTTTGGCAGTTTGTTTGGAGAGCAATTAATCACTATCTTTAGCCTTTGTTATGGAATGTATAAAAAGATTTGAACAGATATACGGAAAGTCGCCTGATGCGCTCTCCTTCTGCCCTTACAGGGTATGTCCCATCGGTGCCCACAGTGACCACAATCTCGGCAAGATAACGGGATTTGCAATCGACAAGGGCATCAACATAGCGTACAAGATCAAAAGGAACGGAGTAATCGAGCTTGCCAGCCTTCAGTTCTCCAAGCGTGCCCAGTGGCACGTGCGCGGTGTCGACGAATCTAAGCAGGGCGACTGGGCCGATTATCTTCGCGGCATTACCCTTGAGCTCGCGGCCCGCTATCCTCTTGTTTACGGCATTTCCGGCGTAATAGAAGGCAGTCTGCCAATCGGAGGACTGTCAAGTTCGGCCGCCGTGTGCATAGCCTTTGCCAAGGCTTTGTGCAGCGTAAACGGAATCAAACTCGAAGCTAAAGAATTGATAACCATAGCTGTAGCTGCAGAGAACAATTATGTGGGCGTGTCCTGCGGAAAGCTTGACCAGAGCTGCGAAGTCTATTCACGTAAGGGTAATCTCCTGTATCTGGATTGCAGTGACGACTCCTACGAACTCATCCCCGTTCCCGAGAATATGCCGCAGTTCAAGATAGCCGTCTTTTTCAGCGGAGTCGAACGCTCGCTCGCCGGAAGCGCATTCAATATGAGGGTTGACGAAGCCCGCAGCGCAGCCTATGCCCTCAAGGCATTCGCCGGCCTGCCTTACGGCAAGTTCAAGGAAACCAACCTCAGGGACCTGGACCCGGAGCTCTACGCCCGCTACAGGATGCAGCTGCCGGAGAACTGGCGCAAGAGGGCAGACCACTGGTTTGGCGAATTCTCCCGCGTATGCGAGGGAGCGGAGGCGTTCAGACGCGGTGACATAGTCAGATACGGGCAGTTGTCCTTCGAGAGCGGACAGTCGAGCATCGACCTGTGGGAAACCGGATCGCCGGAACTCAAGACTCTGTACGAGATTATGAAGCGCACGGACGGTATCTACGGTGGTCGCTTCTCAGGGGCGGGATTCAAGGGCTGCTGTATGGCCCTTATCGATCCTGCCTTCGAGAAAAGCATTTTCCGCACCGTGCGCGAGGAGTATCTCAAGGCTTTCCCTCTTTTGGAATCGAAATATATGGCGGTGATATGCGATACCGCCGATGGCGTTACAATACAATAGCTTAGATCGGAAGAGCA
>SFJA01000022.1 GCA_004556005.1 Bacteroidales bacterium
ATGAAACTCAAAGGAATTGACGGGGGCCCGCACAAGCGGAGGAACATGTGGTTTAATTCGATGATACGCGAGGAACCTTACCCGGGCTCGAACGGCAGAGGGACGGATCAGAGATGGTCCGGCTTTTCGGAGCTTCTGTCGAGGTGCTGCATGGTTGTCGTCAGCTCGTGTCGTGAGATGTTGGCTCAAGTGCCATAACGAGCGCAACCCTTGTCGTTAGTTGCCAACAGGTAGAGCTGGGAACTCTAACGAGACTGCCACCGTAAGGTGAGAGGAAGGCGGGGATGACGTCAAATCAGCACGGCCCTTACGTCCGGGGCGACACACGTGTTACAATGGTGACTACAGAGGGAAGCCACCCAGTGATGGGGAGCGGATCTGAAAAAGTCATCTCAGTTCGGATTGGAGTCTGCAACTCGACTCCATGAAGCTGGATTCGCTAGTAATCGCGCATCAGCCATGGCGCGGTGAATACGTTCCCGGGCCTTAGGTAGCCGTACCGGAAGGTGTGGCTGGAACACCTCCTTTTTGGAGCGCGACCTTGACACTTAAAGCTCGCGGTTCTGATGACAAGGCACAGAGATTCGGAAGAATCGGTGCTTGTACTTATCTCTCTATATTATAGGCTCGTAGCTCAGTTGGTTAGAGCGCCACACTGATAATGTGGAGGTCCGCGGTTCAACTCCGCGCGGGCCTACGTCCTGGGGGTATAGCTCAGTTGGTAGAGCACCTGCCTTGCAAGCAGGGGGTCAGGAGTTCGAATCTCCTTACCTCCACCAAAAACACTGACAATCAGTGATTCAGTACTTAACGCACCAAATTTCACACATATGTGATTTGGTGCGTTTTTTTTACACATTTGAATCCTTACCGATTATATATTTTGAGTAATGAAAAAGATTCTGATACTTGTATCTGCGGCACTTTTATTTGCCGGATGTTCTAAGGTGGTTTGGGAGGACGATACCCCTTATATCACGTTCAGCGCCGATGCCCCGCAGTCGTTCACGATGAATTTTGACAACTGGGATCTCGGACAATTCATTCTTGATGAAGGCGAATTCTTTGAGTACTCGGTCGGAGACGGCGAGTGGCAGAGATTCACCGGAACGGTGAGCGGGATAGCATTCGGCGGAGAAAATGGAAATCTCCGACTTCGCGGCAAGAGCAGGAGAGGAACAACTTATTCTGATGAAAATGACTTATATCCTACCATCATTGTAGAGTTTTCAGAGGACGCAGTTCCTGTAAGATGCTCCGGAGATATACGAACGCTAGTAGATTACTCGGACTATCGCAATGCAGATACCCGAAATGCACAATTCGGTTATCTGTTCTATGGATGCAACGCCCTTGTATCTGTTCCGGACTTGCCTGCGACCGAATTGGCTGAAAAATGCTACGACAGTATGTTCTCTCTGTGTACATCCTTGGAGATAGCCCCTGAACTTCCGGCTACCAAGTTAAGCAAAGGCTGCTATTCAAGTATGTTTTCTCAATGTTTCTCCTTAAAGACTGCCCCTGAACTTCCAGCAATCGAATTGAGTGATGAATGCTACCAATATATGTTTTATGAATGTACATCTTTGGAGACTGCCCCGGAACTCAAAGCTGAAAGCTTGGTTGACGCTTGCTATCGCTCTATGTTCCAGTTCTGCTCTTCATTGAAGGATGTCAAATTATATGCTACGGACGGATTTGATTCCAAAAACTGCATTGCAGACTTTCTGCTTGATTCCGGTCCTGGTACCTTATATCTAAAGAACGAGGATGTCGCGAATAAACTCACAGAACATTCGAATTATTCCCTTACCTGGCAAATCAAATACCTTTCAGAATAATTACCTGATATTCAGAACTTTGAGCCGCCACGTGCGGCTCTTTTTGCCTTTGATAATGTTAAGAATCGTAAAAATTAATTTTTAATTTTACGATTTAGGCATTTTCCCAATCAATTTCTTTCCATATTTGTCCCCGGCAGCCGTGCAAATCACAGGTGGCCACAAGGACTATGGACAGACTTCGATTTTGTGTCAAACTTCTTTTCAGCTTTTTTGCAGCATCATCCAGCTGCTCCTGCTCATTCATTGCCGACTCTCTAGAGGACTCCGGCGCCCTGCTCGGCAGCCCCAAAGGACGTTCACCGCATACTCTGCCGTACAAAGAGCGTTATGCAGGCGTCGATACTGCCATTGTCCGGGGCAAGCACCTGTATTATACTACGGTAGAATTCTCCCCTGACTATTACTGGCAGCAGGATAGCCTTTACGGCAGGGCGGAGGCCTGTCTGGCTCTTTACCGGGATGCAGAGTGCCTGCAGCGTATCCCTTGCGGAGACCTTGTAACCTATGATGCCGACTTGCATCATCTTATTGACGGACACTTATATACGGAGTGCATACGCGGTGCAAATACAGTTATTTGCCGTGATGGTAACGAGCTTCTTGTCATACCCGAAAGGGTCAGGTTGCATGGGCTGGTGGAGCGGGATGGCGTCGTCTATACTATGTCCCGGCCGATTGACTCGAACGGGTTCTGCCTCAGACGCGGTCAGGACGTGATGTTCCGCAAGGACACAGGGGTGCTTTTCGGCAGTTTCCAGGACGCTTCGTATCCCGAGACCGGGGCTTTGTATATGGATGCATACAGTGTTGTGTTCTGGTATGGCTATGGCGATGAACTGCATTTGGTTGTCGATGGAATGGACCAGTTGCAGCAAGACGTTTACGGCCCGTTCGTGGACGGTAAGCTGTATAAATCAGCACCTTACCGTATGCCAAAAGTCGATGACGGCGTGGTCTGGCACAGGGGAAGTATATGGGCGGGAGAAGGATACTGTGCCCATAGCGGCGTACGCTATGTGTCTGGAGGTACACGGAGTTGTATTTATGAGTTTCATTACCTTACCGTAAACGATTTTGGCCCTCCCGATGCCTTTACATATGTAAGCAGTGCTGGGATGGCGGGCATAAGGTATCGAGAAGATGGGGTAGAGGCGGTGTTTCTTCCGTATTTAATTTCGGCTTCATCTCCATTTAGCGACCACGATGCTTTTGCGGAAGGTGAAGACTTGAGCGTGGAGGGCAGTTTCCGCTTCATTTCAGAACGCTGCGCAATACTTTATGGCGATGAACTGATTGTCGCGCTTTCCTGCAACGGAAGGGGAGAGTGTCCGCGCATTGTACGTGGAGACAACAGTTATGTGCTTAATATCAATGGATTTATCAGCTCAATCTCAATTTCGGACAATTAGATTATGTTTGTTACTGTATATTCTGCAAAATGCATTGGCATAGAGGCAGTCGGCGTTTCGGTTGAAACTCACGTGGATCTCGGCATAGGCATACATCTGGTCGGGCTTGCCGACGTGGCGGTGAAGGAAAGTCTCTTGAGGACAATGACGGCGCTTGTGACACTCGGATATCGCATACCGGGCAAAAGAATTGTTATAAATATGGCTCCTGCCGACCTGAGAAAGAACGGCAGTCTGTATGATGTTCCCATTGCCGTCAGCATCGTCGCCGCAACGGGGCAGATGGAGCTTCCGAACATAGAAAAGTATCTGATACTCGGAGAACTCGGACTGGATGGGAGCATTAGGGCTATTCCGGGGGCCCTGCCTTGTACTGAATTTGCCAAACGCAATGGATTCGAGGGTATAATACTTCCTGAAGAATCGGCGCTGGAAGCAGTTGACTTTAAGGATTTTAACGTTTTTGGAGTAGCTTCCCTGAAGGATGTCCTGTCTATACTCGCCGGGGATGATATGCTTTCTGACTATCTGATATGGAACAGCCGTGCATATCGGGTCAAGAGACGCGCAGCCGTAAGGGAGACTGAAACTGAACTGCAGGTTGATTTTTCTGATATTATCGGTCAGGAAGGAGCCAAGCGTGGTCTTGAGATTGCTGCAGCAGGCGGGCATAACGTGCTTCTGGTAGGTGCGCCGGGATCGGGGAAGAGTTCTCTTGCCAAGGCATTGCCCGGGATAATGCCGCCGCTGACAAGCGAAGAGGCTCTGGTAACCAGCAAGATATTCTCAGTTAGCGGGAAACCGGGTTCAAGCTTCGGCCTGATGCGCAAAAGACCTTTCAGGGCACCTCACTGCAGTGCCACCCTCAGCGCTCTCGTGGGCGGCGGCTCCGGCGACTCGATTGTTCCCGGTGAAGTCAGTCTTGCCAACGGAGGGGTACTCTTTCTTGACGAATTTGGCCAGATGCCCAAAAGCGTCATCGAGGCTTTGAGAGCTCCGCTCGAAGACAGGGAGGTGACGATTTCCCGACTGCGCGGCAATGTCACCTTCCCGGCTTCGTTTATGCTCGTGGCGGCCTCAAATCCTTGTCCCTGTGGATATTGGGGCGAAGCAGACCGCTGCAAGTGTACGCCTTCGCAGAGGCTGAACTATCTGAGCAAACTGAGCGGTCCGCTGCTTGACAGGATTGACGTTCATTGCTGGATGCACTGTGTGCCTCCGGATACTATAGCCAGGTACAGGCAGTCGGGCAAGACCGGGATTGAGACCAGCGAGATGGTTGCGGCGAGGGTTCTGAAGGCAAGGATAGCTCAGAAGCACCGTTTCGCTTCGGACAGCATCAGCGTCAATGCCGAAATGGGCAACCGTCAGATAGAGAAATACTGTCAGCTGTCCACACAATGCCGTGAAACGCTTTCATCAATAATGGAGAGCCGTAAGCTGTCGATGCGAGCATATTTTAGAATCATCAAGGTTGCAAGAACGATAGCGGACCTGGCAGGTAGCCCTGACATCATGCCGGTGCACATAATAGAGGCGTCCGGGTTCAGAATCCTTGACGGCCCTGAACCGGTGGAGTAGGGGACAGACGCGATTAGAAGGGTCCAGGAGAGTTAGATGTTGAACCTTAGACCTATGTCGAAGTTGACTGAGAAAGGTTTGTCGGTACGGACGCTTCTCGGGTGATTGTTCTTGAAGTAGTATTTGACGCTCGGGTCAAGATATACGCCTACCGTGTTGTTGAACTTGAACTCGACTCCTGCACCGGCATTGACGGAGAATATAGGTCCCTTGACCTTGGTTTTGAGATCCAGCGATTCTCCCGGCATACGGTATCTGTTGCTTGTGCAAAGTTCACCAGCGCCTCCGGCAAAGAGGTAGAATCGGAAAGACTTGAGGTTGAACGGCTCGTAGTAGATGTCAAGCGGTATGCCTATGTACTGCATATTGTGCAGAACGAGTCCGCTGACCGGCATCGATCCGTCTCCGGCGTTGTATGCGCCCGGGAATCTCCTTTCCAGGAAAGTGTAGGTCAGGCCGGTTCCGGCGTAGAAATGATGGCTGAGTTGAATCTTGACCCCGAGTCCAAAGGATAGCGGAATGCCGAACGAGGATGCTCCATTTTCGGTAAGTCCAAGTCTCTCAGTGCTTTCCGCGCCGTCGGCATAATGAAACACCCTGCCGAGGTAGCTGCCAAGTTCCGAGTCGTTGCCTCCTGCCGTTCCATTGAGGGCAAGGGAGATTCTGCCGGACTTGTTTTCCTCGCGTATCCTTACGGCAAGGTCTTCCGCCTCGAAAGGGTCCACGAATCTTGCAGCTGAACCCTTGTGCTCTGCGCTGGTACAGTCCGGAGTGCCTTCTGCATCTGTATCTACGGTCTGGGCTGCAACTTTGCCATTATCGTATCCATTATGTTCTTTGGATGCCGAATCCGTAACCAATCTGTCGCCGGAAACCGCGTTGATGGACACGCCTGTTCGGCTTTCAGTCTCTGCTGAACCTGAATGGCTTGCGATTAAATTGCCAGGTTCCGGGTTGTAGTTGGAGCCTGATGGCTCGAGTACGGCAGTGAGTTGCGCTGTGTCTGAAACAGGGGATGCAGGGTCGGATGTGGCAGCGTTTCTAAAAAGGAAAAGTCCGAGCGTCAGGCAGGCAGCCGCTGCACAGGCATAGGCAAGGACGCTCCTGCCGCGTTGCTGTCCAAAACTGCGTATGCCGCTGACAAAAGCTGCAAGAGGCGATGCGGAAGGCAGACCTGAGCTTACGGCACGCCAAACGCGACGGGGAGCCTTTATCTCGGCCCCGTCGAGCAGATCGCGCACTTGGCGGTCAAATATTTCATTTCTTTCTTCCTGCATCTGTGTTACTTTTTATCTTTGCCTGCAGCATCGTACGAGCCCTCTGCAACTGTGATCTGGACGTCACTTCAGAGATGTCGAGCATCTGTGCAATCTCTTTGTGCGAATGCCCCTCCATAACGTAGAGGTTAAATACGGTCCTGAATCCGGCCGGCAAAGTGCCGATCATATCCAGAATCTCCTTGTATCCCAACTGCTGTATGGCCGAGGCGTCCCCGCCGGCAAGTCCCCTTGCCTCTTCCACATCCTGGCTTTCCTTGAGAACATCCTTTTTGCGCAGACTCATAAGAGCCGTGTTGACAAAGATCTTGCGGGCCCAACCCTCGAAGGAGCCGTCTCCCGAATAACTGTCGAGCTTGGTGAACAGGTTTACAAAACCGTCCTGCAATACATCTTCCGCAACATCCCTGTCTCCCATATAACGGAGACAAACGGCATACATTTTGCCGCTCAGATAGTCGTAGATTGACTTTTGGGCACGCCTGTCGCCCGATATGGCACTGCGCGCCACGTCAAGCGCCACGGAGTTGTCTCCGAGCTCGTCTTTAGTAACAAGATGCAATTTTTTGCCAAAAAGTTGCATCGCCACTTTATAAATTATGCGAAAATAACCAAAATAACTTAATTTTGTGTCCGTATGCGTAAAATTGCAGCAATACTTTCCGTTCTGTTGAGTTGTTTTACCCTGCTTGCACAGAACGCTTCCTATGACGACCGCTTCATCGATGCGGTCGTGAAGTATTCTTCCGGAGACATAGACAAGGCTATTTCCGAACTCAATATACTTCACGCCGCCGACTCGACAGACGCCGCCGTCATTTATTATCTTGCAAAGTGCGAACTTGAAAAGAAGCGAACTGGCAGCGCCATTTCCCTCCTTGAAGAGGCCGCAACGCTCGACCCTTCCAACGTGTGGTACCGTTCCGACCTCGCCGGATTGCTGCTGCTGGACGGACGGTATGACGACGCAGTGGTATATATTGAACCTCTGATAGAAGAAAATCCCTCCAAGTTCAACAATCCCTACATGCTGTCGATGGTCGGCAACGCCCGCATGCAGCAGCGACTCCCAGCCCAGGCAAGACAATTCTTCGAGAGAGCGCTCACGATGGACGATAGCTACATTCCGGCCCAGTTCGGTGTCGCCCAGTCCAGCTTCGTCCAGCGCAACTATCCCGTCTTTTTCAACTCGCTCAACAGGATTGTCGGCAACCCTTATCTCGAGCCGGGAGCCAAATGCGAATTTATCGGTGACATACTCGAAAGCATAGACGCCCCGTTCTACTGGGTCTGGGGCGGCAAAATCAATTCTCTTGTCGATTCGCTCGTGACCCTGCATCCCGACTCGTATGAAACGCACGAACTCAAGATGCAGATGTGCTATATCGAGCAGGATACGCTCGGTATAATTGCGCAGTGCGAGAAGATGGCAGAAATAGCTCTTGCATCAAATGACAGGACAAAGGCAGCCAGGGCAATCACCAACATTGCAGACCTCGAGTACCGTCAGGACAACGAAAAGGGCGCATTCAAGATGTATGAATATGCTCTCAAGTGCGATCCGGACTATGCAATGGCTTTAAACAATTACGCATATTATCTCAGCCTAAAGGAGAAGAAACTTCGCAAAGCGCTGAAAATGAGTATAAAAGCTGTTACTCTGGAGCCGGATAACGCTAATTATCTGGATACCCACGGCTGGATATTGCATCAGCTGGGCAAGGATGAGGAAGCCAAGCCTTTTTTCAAGCACGCAATGATTTATGGAGGCAGGGACAGCAAGGTCGTGCTTGAGCATTACGCCGAAGTGCTTGCCGCCCTGGGCGATGAGGAGACTTCTGCATATTACAGGCGCCTGGCTGCCATGAAGGAATGAAGCTTACTGTCAAGAAGGAATGAAACGCATACTGAACTGCCTGATTCTACTGATTCTTGTTTCCGTGCCGAGTCTTACGGCGCAGAATGACAAGGCCTCCAAGCGTGACCGCCTCCAGCGGGAGATAGTGCTGCTTGAGAAACAGTTGCGTGAAAATGCCGGGAAAAACGCCAATGCCCTGACATCGCTCTCGCTTGTGCGCAAGAGCATAGACTCACGCTCGGCCCTTCTCAAGGAAAGCGAGGCGGAACTCAAACTGGTGCAGGATTCCATTGACCGTTGCAAAGCTCGTGCGGATGAGTTGCAGGACAGATTGGACACACTTCAGACTTATTACTCCAAACTCGTGCGCAACGCATACAAGAACCGCGATTCGAGAGTCTGGTATATGTACATACTGGCAAGCGATAATCTCGGCCAGGCCAGCAGGCGTTTCACATACCTGAAGAATCTTTCGTCAAGGATGAACGAGCAGGCCCTCCAGATTACTCGGATGAAGGCCCAACTTGATACGGAACTTGTTCAGCTTGAGGGTCTTAGAACGGCAGCTCAGCAGTTGCGCGACGAGCGTGCGGCCGAACTTTCGAAACTGCGTGCGGAAGAAAGCCGTTCGGATGCCATAATAAAGGAACTGAACCGGGAAAAGAAGAAATACCAGAAGCAGCTCGATGCCAAGCGCAGGCAGGTCGAGTCTCTCAACCGCGAAATCGAAAGGCTGATCGCTTCCGAAATCAATCCTTCCGGCAAGTCCGGCCGAGGCGGCAAGGCATCTGGCGGCAAGAAGGTCAGCACAAGCGTGGACACCAGGCTCGCGGCAGAATTCGCCTCGAACAAGGGCAAACTTCCGTGGCCTTGCGAGGGTGCGGTAGTGGAGCATTTCGGACAGCGCAAGCATCCTGTATATACCTCTATCACAATGCCTTTCAATAACGGTGTCAACCTTGCTACCGAGAAGGGGACCACTGTCAAGGCTGTCTTTGGGGGCGTGGTCAAGAAGATTATCGTGATGCCGGGATACAACAAATGCGTGCTCGTGCAGCACGGGGATTATTTCACTTTCTACTGCAAGCTGGCTTCTGTAAACGTAAAGGCAGGCGAGAAGGTGAAACTTGGTGACGTGCTGGGCGAGGTGGATACCATCGACGGACAGACACAACTGCACTTCCAGCTCTGGAAAGGCAACAAGCCCCAAGACCCGGAAGCGTGGTTGAAATGATTCCAAAGGCTTTGTCAGCCTACGACCCAGATAAGGACGTGACGGTCAAAGGTCATATACTCAAGGTCGTACTCCTCTTCGTAACCGTCTTTGTGAATGAACGTTGCAGTGAGTTCACCTTCGCCGCGCGGCCGGAAGTCCTCAACTTCTATCTGCTCGGCAAAGTCAACTCCGAACAGTGAAATCCTCTTGTAGATAGCCTCCTTTGCGCACCAGTAGATGGCAAGCTGTTCGCGCCTCTCATTTGCATCCTCCTCGAGTTCCTCGATTTCGTCCTCGGACAGCGCCCTCTTTTCCACGGCGCTGAAGTCGCGGTCGAGAGATTCGCAATCTATGCCGACTTCTTCGTTGTCATTGAGAATGATGGCTACATACTTGTCGGTATGGGTGATGCTGATGTTGGTCGCCCTGTTTTCTATATAAGGCTTGCCGTTGTCGTGATGGTTGAGATACACCTTCTCCTCGAACATTGCCTCAAGCAATGCCCTTACGGCAAGCTTCTGCTTGCGGAGAGATTCACTTTTGATGTATGAAATTTCCTCCAGCTCGTCTGAAGGGATGGATGAAAGTCCTCGAAGCTCCGCTTCTGACTCTGTGATTTGCCAGACTCCTATGCGCGAGTGATAGTCGTCGTCAAGATCTTTTATAAGATATAGTGCCATAAATTTTTATAACACCGCAAAGATAGAGTTTTTTATCTTATAGTCAAAATATTTACAGAACTTGTATCCTTCCTTCCTCTACGAGCCTGGCAAAATCGGAGGCCGATTTCTGCCCCGGGAATGGCGCATAGAAGTGTTTTTCATTCTGATACGCGTTGCGCCAAACGAGGAAATATGACAGTGGGAACTGGTCCAGAACGGGCATTAGAACACTGCTCCACCACTCTCCACAAGGCAATCCCTCATATCCTGTCTCGGTAAGTGCCGCAATCTTTCCGTGCTCGCGCGCTGCCTCGCATACCCTTTCCAGCATAGTGCAAAGATCGCTCTGGTACTGCTCGTTGCTGCCGTATTGATAAACGTCCACACCTATGACATCCACGATATCGTCTCCCGGCCATCTCGACATAAAAGATTCTTTGAGCTGCCCTGCGGGCGAATACGCCCAGACAAGGTTCCTGAGTCCTCTTTCTCCGTTGAGATAGTTGTAGCAGAGCCTCCAGAGCGCAGTGTACTGCGCTGTGCTGCAAAGGTCCTGTCCCCACCAGAACCAGCTTCCTGTGTGTTCGTGCCAAGGCCTGAATATGATTGCAGCCGCCTTGCCGTCAGCGGTTCTGAACTTCTCCAGATAGTCCGCAACCTTCCCGAGCCACTCCATAAAGAGCTCGTGTTTCTCTCCTCCGTTCAGGACAGACTCCACTACCTTGTTTGAACTCACGTCCCACGCATCGCCTCCGGTAAGCGGATTGTTCGTATGCCAGGACATAGTGATAATGCCGCCCCTCTCATAGTGCTTCAGGGCGCTGAGGCGCATCTGTTCAAAGTCGTTGTGGTCGATATTATACTCGGAGCCCAATTCTATTCCGGCGAGGTCAAGTCCGTAAACCATTGGATATTTGCCGCATACGGACTTTACATCTGATTGTGTCCACTCCGTGGCATCGTCTTCCAGCCTCCACTCGTGTCCGTACATCAGGTCATCCTGATGACCCATCATAGGAGTGTTTGCAGAGGCCTCCCTGAGCCTGTCCAGCAGTGCAAGGGCCTCGCTGTCACGGCTTGCTTCCGTATTGCAGCAGCCAGAAAAGATAGCGGCCGCAGCTCCAAGAATAATTATCGATCTGTTCATATTGTCAAAGTTCTATAGTCATAGTATGATGTCCCGGTTCATAAGGAATCTTGACGCTGCCGCCCTTTCCGCCGAGACGCACGGTAAGGTCATATTCCGCATCCCTGAAACGGCGGTGAAGTTTAAATTCCTTTACTGCCCCAGGCAGGCAAGGCTCTATCACCAGTCCGTCATAATCCGTCTTGACTCCCAGCAGATACTGACTGACTGTCAGCCAGTTCCAGGCTGCGGTGCCGGTCAGCCAGCTGTTCTTTCCCTCTCCCGGAAGCGCTGCGTCCTTGCCGGCAATCATCTGGCAGTACACGTACGGCTCGACCCTGTGCAGCCTCTGGTCCCTGATAAACGCAGGTGAAATCTTGCAGTAGTGCTCCCAGGCATCCTCGCCCCTTCCCGCCAGCACTTCGGCAATGATTACCCACGGGTTGTTGTGGCAGAATATGCCAGCATTTTCCTTATATCCCTGCGGATAGGTCGAAATCTCTCCCATTTCCGGATAATAGTGCGTAAATGCAGGATTGTTGAGCACTATGCCGTGCTCGCAGTCGAGGTATTTCTTGACGCTGTCCAATGCCTTGTCGCACATTCCCTTGTCGGCTCCTATCCTTGCCATGGCGCACCATCCCTGGCTTTCAATGAAAATCTTTCCCTCCTCGTTCTCGCTCGAGCCTATCTTGTTGCCGTAAAAGTCGTACGCCCTCAGGAACCACTCTCCGTCCCATCCGAAGCTCTCCACCGCCTTCTGCATCTGCTCCACGCCGCTTCTCACGCCTGCGGAATCGAGCCCCATATGCTCCAGCATACGGGCGAATTCTTCCCCGACAAGGACATATAGTCCCGCAATCATCAGCGACTCCGCCTTGCTGCCGTCGGTGCGGTTTTCGGTGGTCTGGAACGACTCGTCCGGATTGTCCGAGAAGCAGTTGAGGTTGAGGCAGTCGTTCCAGTCGGCGCGCCCGATGAGCGGCAGGCCGTGAGGTCCGAGATGCCGGTTGGTGTAGCCGAAGCTGATCAGGAGGTGCTCCAGGAGCGTTTTTTCGCTGCCCGGCGCATTGTCGAACGGCACCATTTCGTCGAGTATGCCAAAGTCACCGGTTTCCTTGATATAAGCCGTGGTGCCGAAAATCAGCCAGAGCGGGTCATCGTTGAATCCGCCTCCGATATCGTTGTTTCCTCTCTTTGTAAGTGGCTGATACTGATGGTAACAACCTCCGTCAGGGAACTGGGTGGCGGCTATGTCGAGTATCCTTTCCCTTGCCCTTTCGGGAATCTGGTGGACAAAGCCCACAAGGTCCTGATTGGAGTCCCTGAATCCCATTCCCCTTCCTATGCCGCTCTCGAAATAGCTTGCGCTGCGGCTCATATTGAAGGTCACCATACACTGGTACTGGTTCCAGACATTGACCATCCTGTCGAGCTCCTTCACCGGCGTAGATACCTGGAAACGGCCCAGAATGCCGTCCCAATACTCTTTCAGGCGCTCAAAGGCAGCGTCCACCTTCTCCCCGCTGTCGAACGCTTCGAGCATGCGGTAAGCCTTTTCCTTGTTTATGATGTACGAGCAGCTGTTCAGTTCCCTGCCTGTCCCGGCTATGAATTTTTCCTCCGGAGAATTCTCTACGTAACCGAGGACAAATACGAGCGTCCTGCTCTCTCCCGGCTCCAGGACCAGGTCGATGCAGTGCGATGCAACAGGGCTCCAGCCGTGCGCAAGCGAGTCGGAGCACGCCCCGCGCATAACACTGTCGGGCGTGTCAAAGCCGTTGTCCGGCCCGAGGAAACTCTCCCTGTCGGTATCAAATCCGGCCAAAGGCGTGTTGACGCCGTAAAAGGCGTAATGGTTGCGGCGCTCGCGGTATTCGGTCTTGTGATAAATTACGCTGCCTTCCACCTCGACCTCTCCGGTTGAGAGGTTGCGCTGGAAATTCTCCATATCCGTAGCGGCATTCCACAGGCACCATTCTACGAAAGAAAAGAGTTTGAAGCGTTTTGTTCTGCTTCCGCTGTTTGTAAGCACCACTTTCTGCACCTCCGCATTTACTCCGTTCGGAACGAAGAACAGCAAGTCAGCGTCAAGCTGGTTTTTTGATGCGCGGATGCGGGTGTAGCCCATTCCGTGGCGGCATTCGTATGAATCGAGGGCCGTCCTGCAAGGCTTCCAGCCCGGGTTCCAGACGCAGCCTTCTTCGTTTATGTAGAAGTAGCGGCCGCCGTTGTCCTGAGGGACGGAGTTGTAGCGGTAGCGCGTTATACGGCGGAATTTGGCATCACGGTAAAAGCAGTATCCGCCGGCGCTCGGCGAAATCAGCGAGAAGAATCCGTCATTTCCCAGATAATTGATCCAGGGCCAGGGCAGTTTGGTTTCCGTTATGACAAATTCCCTGTTGCTGTCATCGAAATATCCGAAGTTCATTTCAAAATCAGATTGTTACTTGTTTAACCATTCTTTGACCATCTTTCCCCAAGGCTTGATGACTGCATCGTCCCACGGACCGCCGTCAGATGCCTCTGGAGTGAGCATGGAGCAGGTTTCGTTCTTGTCCGAGATTGACCAGGTGACTACGGAAAGTCCTCTGCTTTCTGCCCATTCGGTGTACTCTTTCCACTCATCCACGCCTATGCGTCCGTCTCCACTTGCTTCCGTACCGGCACATTCCGTGATAAATACCGGTCTGCCGCACTTGATGGCATAATCGGTCACGTCACGCAGCCAGGACTCGTGTGTAGCGGCGTAGAAGTGCATGGTGTACATAAGGTTGTCGTAGCCCTCGATAGGGTCCTGGGCCGGCAGTTCCAGCCTCTGGTCCCAGGACGGGCATCCCATAAGTATAAGCGGATTGCTGTCGTCAACGGCTGTTATTGCCGTTATGACGGCATTTGCATATTCCTTGAGCGTCTCCCAATATGCCTGCATTGCCTCGGTATCGCCAAGGTCATCGTGTGTCCTCGAGTCTTCGAAGGACTGGCACACCGGCTCGTTGTAAAGCTCGTAAATCACGTTCGGCACGCCCTTGTAGCGGGTAGCGACGGTGGAGAAGAACTGGCACGCGGCCTCAGTGTGCAGCAGATGCGAATGCCAGTCCACGATGATGTAGCAGCCTTCCTCTATGGCGGCGTCCACGACTTTGTAGAGGCAGTCAAGGGCAAATTCCGGATCTCCGATATAGCCGTGGCGTATGCCCGGGTTGTCGGCTGACGCAATGTCGTCCGCAGCGATTGCAGCCCTGAAAAGCTTGCAACCCCAGTCTTTATGCAGGGTCTGTATGGTGCCGGCATTGTAGAATCGCGGCCAAATATTGTTCCATCCGAGGCTGACGCCCTTGAGGCAGACGTCCTCTCCCTTGTCGTTGACAAGTCTGGTTCCCTCCACTTTTAGCGGAGATATCTGATTGTCCTTCTTCACTTTAGGCAGTAGGAAGCAGGCAGCGCAGAGCACTGCGAACATTGCGCTTGTGATTATTACCTTACGGGTATGCATAGGGTTCATTTTCTTTTTGATAGGGAAGGCAAATGCCAGCAGAGCCATCAGGGCGGCGATTGCAGCCGGAATTAGGGAGAAGAGTGACCAGACCATAGTGCGTACGGAGTCGGTCACTGAAGCCGGGTCTATTGAACTGTTTCCCATTGCGTCGGTTACCATTTCGGCGCCTGAAAGACCGAGCAGCATTGCTATGAGCGAGCCGGAAATGGCGCTTCCCAGTTTCTGGGACATGGTTCCAGAAGAGAAAATCAGACCCGTGGAGGAAGTGCCGAACTTTTCGGTCGCATAGTCCGCTACGTCAGAATACATAGACCACAGGAGAGGGGAGTACAGACCTATTCCCATAGAGGTCAGCACTACCATTCCTATCATTACCCAGATGTACGCAGGGTCCATCGGGATAAAGAAGAAAAGAACCGAAGTGACAATGCAGATCAGTGATGCGCCTATGAATGCGCCCCTCTTGGATCCTACCATAGTCGTGAACTTTGGTGAAAGTCCTCCGAAAATCATACAGGTCACCTCGCCGAATGCCATCAGCACGGTGTAGTTTATGATGAGCGAGCCTACGGTCACATTGCCGTCCAGACAGTAGTCAATCATATAACCCACTACTGCATAGCGGAATCCGTTAAAGAAATTGGTGCAGATCCCGGCTGCGGTGAGTATGAGCCAAGGCTTGTTCTTGAACAGGTCGGCGAACTGCTTGAAGGAGTATTTCTCCGCCCTTACCGGCTTTAGGCGCTCCTTGGTGAAAAGTCCGCAGAGCAATGTCAGCACGGCTGCCACACCGCCGAGTATGGCTCCGAGCACGGCGTACTGGTGTGCATCGCTGCCTCCGACCATCTTCTGAAGATAAGGAAAGGAGAGCAGGGTGACAAAGCCCATCGCATAGGCTCCCACCATACGGAATGACGAGAAGCTGTTCTTCTGGTTGTCATCGTCTGTCATCACGCCCAGAAGAGAGCCGTAAGGCACGTTGACTGCCGTATATACCGCCATCATAAGCAGATAGAGCGTATAGGCATATATCCTCTTGCCTACAGGTCCGAGTTCAGGAGTGTATAACAGCAGGGCAAATACCAGTCCCAGCGGAATTGCTCCGAAAATCAGCCAGGGCCTGTAAGTGCCCCAGCGTGAACGGGTGCGGTCGGCGAGGCTGCCCATAATGGGGTCGGTAACCACGTCAAAGAGTCTTGCCACCAGCATCAGCATAGCGGCATCCGCGAAGCTCAGTCCGAAAATGTTGGTGAAGAAGAGCGGAAAAGCGATTGACATCACCTTCCAGACAATGCCGCCGGCAGCTGCGTCTCCGAGGGCATATGCGAATTTCTCGCTCAGTTTTACCTTGTTGTCAGACATAAGCTGTGCTATTTTGTTATGTTTTTGTCAATCAATCTGTTGATACGTTCTACGGTTAACCCCGTGCGCCCGCCGTCAGGCTCGGTATTGAGGCAGTAGTCAACCAGACGGTCAATGCTTGAAGTAGCCACGTGCATCCTGGTATCGGAAGAAGCGTAGTAGATAAACACTTTTCCGTCCTCATCGCAAATCCAGCCGTTGGCGAAGGTGACGTTCATTACGTCGCCGACATACTCCCATCCATCAGGGGCAATGAAGAAGCCTGAAGGCTGCGCGATTACCTTGGACGGGTCTTCGAGCGAGGTCATATAGAGGTAGAGAACGTAGCGCAGGCCGCTCGCGCATCCTCTCACGCCGTGTGCGAGATGCAGCCAGCCCTTGTCGGTGCGTATCGGGTGCGGGCCCTCTCCGTTCTTGACCTCGGTAATGGTATGGTAGCGACGCTCGCTGATGATTTTTTCTTCCTTGACTTCGGCGTTGGTGATGTCGTCAATCAGGGCCCAGCCGATTCCTCCGCCGCTTCCGGCATCGATAAATCCGTCCTGCGGGCGGGTGTAGAGGGCATATTTTCCGTTGACGAACTGCGGATGCAGGCAGACGTTGCGCTGCTGTGAACGGGACTTGAGGTCCGGCAGTCTCTCCCAGTTGACAAAATCCTTTGTGCGGGCAATTCCGCAGGCTGCGGTGGCTGCAGAAAGGTCGGACTCCAGGCTGTGGTCCTTGCGCTCAACGCAGAACAGGCCATAAATCCATCCGTCCTCGTGGGCGGTCAGTCTCATATCATAGACGTTCGTAGCCGGCTCGCCGTATTCGGGCATAGTGACAGGTCTTGGCCAGAAACGGAAATTGTCCACTCCGTTAGGACTCTCGGCCACGGCGAAGAAGGATTTGCGGTCATCGGCCTCCACCCTGGTTACAAGCAGGTACTTGCCGTTCCGTTTGATTGCACCGCTGTTGAAGACAGCGTGTATGCCTATCCTCTCCATAAGGAAAGGGTTGTTCTTTTCGTCAAGTTCGTACCTCCACTCAATCGGGGCATGTGCGGCCGTGAGTACAGGGTTTTTGTAACGCTCGTACACGCCATTGACATAAACGGCTTCGTTTTTGAGGGCCAGGAGATTTTCATGTTCCGTCCTCAGATTGTCGAGTTGTTCTTTCCAGTTCATATCTTAATCCAACATTTTGATTTTTCCTTCGTTAACCCATTTGCAGAAGTCTTCTGCGCTTTCCTGTCCCGGGAACGGGGCATAAAAGTGATTGCGCTGGTCTTCGCGGCTGGAGTTGCGCCAAGTCAGCACGTAGCATATTCCGCTGCCTTCTATCGCTTCTTGAAGCACTCCCGTCCACCACTGCGCGGAATTGAGCCCCTCGAGGCCTGTCTCTGTGAGAGCATAAGGCTTGTCGTGGAGCATGGCGAATTCCTTCAGCCAGGCAAGCACCTCCATGGTGCTGCACACAAATGCTTCATCCGCTTCCTTTTGGCTCTGACCGGGTGCGAGGTATGCGTAATGGTCCACGCCAACAAGATCTACATATTCGTCCCCCGGGTAGCGCTCTGCAAAGAGCTCCCTGTCGCTTGAACTCGGGGAAATGGCCCATACCAGTTCCTTCAGGCCTCTTTCGTTGACTACCTGATTGTAGAACATATGCCAGAGGGCATTGTATTCTTGCGGAGTGCAGCAGGTGGCACCCCACCAGAACCAACCTCCGGTATGCTCGTGGAATGGCCTCCAGATGACAGGAATCTGTTTCCCGTTCTCATCCTTGAGACTCTCTATCCAATCGCAGACCCTGTCAGTCCACACTCTGAACTTGTCGTGCAGGTCTCCGCCGGGGAGTATCCTGCGTACAACGCTGTTGTCGCTGTTGTCCCAGGCAGATCCGCCGGTGGCCGGATTGTCCGGATGCCAACTGAGGGTGATTATGCCTCCTCTGGCGTGGTGCTGCCTTGCAGCCTTGGCCATAAGAGCGAAATCATTGCCGTCCAGGTTGCAGCTCCTGCCCAGTTCAATATATCCCAGGTCCAGACCAAGTATTGCCGGATACTGTCCGCATACGTCTTTCACATCGGACCTTTCCATCAGTTTGTCAAGGCTGTCCGCCGAGTTCCACTCGTGTCCGTACATCAGGTCGTCCTGATGGCCGTAGAAAGGAGTTGTTTCAGCGGCATTCGAGAGTCTCTCCACAAGACTTGCAGGTTTGGTAGTACAGGCTGTCATAAATATCAATGCCAGCGCGAATGCAGTCGGTTTCATTGCTTGCCCCATGCGTTTTTGATTGCATCTTTGATTATCGGCTTTGTCCATTTAGGTATGGTCCTGTCGCTCTGGTCGCTCAGGCCCATCCAGTACATGCAGCATATTCCATACTGCTTGGCAGTTGCCACATAGCAGGCCGCCTGCTTGCCGAGTTCGGTTTCGGTGGCGACGGAGGAATCAGAACCATATTCTCCAATCACAACGGGTACGCCCTTGCTCATAAGCTTGTCCGCGATGACCTTGACAATGCTCTGGATTTCCCTTTCGCACGCTTCATCGAAGACTGTGATCTGCTGGGAAGGGTCATCCTGCTTGAAGGCAAAGCGGTAAGGTGCGTAGCTGTGCACTTCAGCTATCAGGTGGTCCGTGGCGCTGTCGGAAGGGATTTCGAAGGCCTCGAGTATTGGCGCACCGCAGGCTGAGGCGTAGGTGGAGACTATCAGGTTGCGGTGGGCATTGTTTCCGCCGGTAGAGCGGACGGTGTCCACGAAGAGTTGCGCGAATTTGTTGATTACAGGCAGGGCCGCATCGCCTGCTCCCACGCTCCAGGCCGCTTGCATATTGAGCATCTCGTTGTAGCCTTCGAAGAGGAGCTTCTCTCCCTTGTCCTGGAAGCGGACGGCTATCTGAGTCCAGAGATTGGCAAAGACATCCTTGTATTTGTCAAACATCGCATCGCTTGCCCTGAGCCAGCCCTGGGTTCCGGTGTCATGGTGCACGTTGAGCACGCAGTACAGGCCTTCGTCGAGTACATAGCCTACCACCTCTTCGACGCGCTTCATCCAGGCTTCGTCCACATTGCCCTGAGCATCGATGTGCTCGGCCCAGGTCACAGGAACGCGGATTACGCCGAAGCCCTCCTGCTTGAACATATGGATGAGCTCACGTGTGGCAACAGGCTGTCCCCAGGCGGTTTCCCAGGCTGAGGTGGTATTGCCGCCGCTTTGGTAAATCCAAGATTTCTGCTGCATCTGCTCCCAGCTGAGGGAAGCGTCGTAGGTGAAGCTGTACGCATCGAGGGTGTTGCCGAGATTCCAGCCGTATTTCATGTTCAGCACCGCTGCGGTGTTGTTCTCCCAACCGCCGCTGCCGATTCCCGGTTCAGGAATTTCCTTCGGAGGGGCGGGCGCATTGACTGTGGTGAAGCTGGTGCTTGCGCCTTCTGCAGCATCCTGATTCTCCCTGAAGCCCTTTACATAGCCCGGGGCAATGCTGAGGGTGTAAGTGGTTTCGTGCTTCAGGCCGCCGACGGTAATTGTGAGGGTCTTGCCGTAGGCGTTGGCCTTCTGTATCTCAGCGTCCGGGCTGATGGTTATGCAGCCTCCAAAATCAGGGGAGGCCTTGATGTTCTGGTTGTAGGTGAAGACTATGTCCGTGCTCCCGTCTGCGGCTATCCCGCTTGCGCCGTTTTCTGGGCTGACGCTGACAAGCATGGGGGCTTCCACTTTATCGATATGTTCAGAGTGCGATTCGCAGCTGAAAGCGACAAACAATGCGGAGAGAATCAATAATGGGTTCTTAATCATAAGCTTATATCGTTTCTGTTGAGTGTGTGGGAGTTGCTAAGTGCGGCTTTCCAATCCTCGACGCTGTTGTTCCAGGTGTAGGAGCCGTCAGAATTCTTTGCATAGAGAACAGGCTTCCCGTTTTCGAAATTGCACCAATTCAAGAAATAGCCCCAAGGAGCGTCTTCCCTGAAGAAGCCGTCAATGTCCAGGAGATTGCCGAATTCGCTGAGCACAACCATCTTCTTTCCTTTGACTGAGTCGTTTACGAGCTGGAAGACCTGGCTTTGGGTGGTGTTTTTGGCGACATAGAGGTCAGCTCCCACAATGTCGCAGTATTCGTCACCGGGGTACCACTCCTCGAGTTTGTCCACGCTGGCAAGCTGTCCCTTGTCGGAAGTCTGCACTGTCCACACCCAGATGAGGTTGTTGAGTTTGTATTCGTTGGTGAACATATCGTGCATATATCTCCAGAGCTGCTTGCATGCTTCGGCGCCGTCATAGCCCCACCAGAACCAGGCTCCCCAGCCATAGTCTCCCGCCGCCTCATGCAGAGGTCTGAAGAGCACGGGAATGCCTGCGTCGCGGAGCAGGGTGAGGTAGCCTGCGATTTGGGTTAGCTGCTTTTTCATCTCGGCATTCTGCCAGGTGCCTTCGGTAAGGGCGTTTTTCACTCCGAAGGCCTTGGTGTTGTATGAGTATTTGTTGATGTCGGTGGTGCCCTCTACAGGAGGTACGCACCAGTGCCATCCGATTTGTATTATGTTGTGAGCTTCCCAGGCCTTCTTGACCGGGGTAATGTCTGAATAATCAGGGCATCCTGGCCAATGCTTCGGTGGCCAGTTGTTGAAGAGGTAGTCGAAACCGACTATTGCGGGATACTTTCCAGTGAGATTGCTTATCATATCGGTG
The DNA here is from genome assembly GCA_004556005.1 of Bacteroidales bacterium. Taxonomy (GTDB): domain Bacteria; phylum Bacteroidota; class Bacteroidia; order Bacteroidales; family UBA932; genus Cryptobacteroides. The sequence continues at coordinate 20,510 of SFJA01000022.1, forward strand.
TAGGAAGTTTCCCAGGCCGTTCCTCCCATCGCACCGGAAAGGGTCTTTTTTCCGTAATTTTCGAGAAGGAATGCGTAGAGTTTGGATGCGCCATCTGAGGCATCCTTATTGGTGAGGCTTTGCATAGGGTCTCTGTCGTAATGTGTTTCGACAGGAGCCGCCTTAGTGCTGAAATTCAGGCTGATTGCCGGCGTCTCTTTCTGGTTTTCCTTGAAACCGCGGATGATGCCGGCGGGAATGGTGAGAGTGTAGCCCTGTCCCGGGGAAAGAGAGGATATGTCCACCAGAAGATTGTTGGTTCCGGCGAAAACTCTGTCAATCTTTGCCTCTCCCGAAATCGTTATCGAGGCTGTGGCGGAGCATCTGATGTTCTGATCGAAGATGAGTTCCGCGGTGATTTCGCTTCCCTGCAGGTCCGTTGCACCATCCGAAGGTGTGCTGGAAAGCAGTGCCGGGGCTTCTGCCTGCGTGGTGGAAGGGGCCTCTTCCGGTTTGCATCCGGCAATCAGGGATGCGACTGTCGTGATAATCAGTGTGTTGCGTACTATCTTCATGCTTTTGATATTAAAAAGGTGGCGGGCGGATCCCGCCACCTTGAAAAGTTAACTACAAAATAGTGATTTTGGTTACCTTGATCTTGTCTCCGTTTGCAACGAAGGTACCGCCCCACCACTGCTGGGTGTAGGCTGCCGCAAGGATTTCATCGGTAAGTACAAGTCCGACTTTTCCTCCGTTGCCTGCGAGGTCGTACTCCGTGAATTTACCGTCTTCCAGGTTGGAGTTGCCTACATTGCAGATGCTAATGTATGTCGCTCCCCAGTGTCCTTCGATAATCTGAATCTTCCAATCATCAGCGAGAGGTTCGAGGTAGAAGTAAACTGTCTGACCTGCCTTTGCGCCTGCTGCGGCAAGCTCTAGACCGGCATCACTCAGAAGGAAAGGCTGGTCGGCCCAGTTGTCAGCGATTTTCTCTCCTTCCCACAGAGTGGTTTCCTGAGAGATTTCTCCAACTATTTCTACCTTGGTGAAGATAAGATCTGAACCCTGGATAATCATACCGCATAATACTCCTTCATATTCTCCAGCATTTGCAAGGATGTTGTCGAGAATTTCTTGGGTAAGGGTGAGTTCCGTAACACGTTCCAGAATGCCGTCAGCGAACCAACCGTAAATATCGGTTGGAACGAGAGTTCCTGAAGTTACTTCAGGGAAACTGATTGTAGTCCAGGCACCGTTGTTGAGCTGAGCCTGAGCCCAAACATTCTCAATCTGAGTGTAGTACAGACGGAGTTTTGCTCCTGCGCTTACTCCTTCAAAAGCACTGACAGGAACGGCGACTCTTCCGCCATCGCCCCAGCTGATGGTTACATTGCCTTCCCAGGCTGTGGTGAATTCACGTTCGAGCTGCACCTCGATAGGGGTGGCAACAGTCTCGACATCACCGTTGAAGAGATGGAAGCTGATGTTGTATGAACCTGCAAGCAGCCAAGGCATCATGAAATGAACCTCCTCTGCTGTACGCATTGTGTACTTGGTCACTTTTTCATCACCCACGAAGATATTCTCCACAAGGTCGAAATTGCTTCCCTTGAGAATCACCTCTTCGCCTATGTGCTGAGCTGCAGTCATCTCGGTAACGATAACCAGTGAGTGGTAGTTAACCTTTACTGCTTCTGCAGACTCAACGCTTACGCCGTTTGCGAGTCCGAGAACGACTGTACCTGAAACGCTGGTCAGTGCGGTTACGAGCTCAAGTGAGCTTTCGGAAGCGTTGACAATCTCGATATCCTTTCCGCCGAGCTTGGCGCTAGTAACGAGGTCGAGGTCGGTTCCGCTTACGGTGATGTTTTCGTCACCGGCAAACAGCTCAAGCGGGCTGAGGGAACTGATGACTGGCTTTACAAGCTCAATCGCTTCAGTCTCAACGGTCTTACCGTTCTCGAGAGTAAGGGTGACGCTTCCATCAACTGCCGTTGCAGGAATGGTGGCGCTGATCTTTCCGTCCACGAGGCTGAACTCGAGCACTGTTCCGGCGAGACTTACTCCCGTTACCAGATCGAGGTCCTTGCCGCTGACAGTGAGGCCTGAACCGGCCTTGTAGCGGTCGTCAGCCTTGATTGCGAGTCCGGAAGGCACCAGGGTCTCGTATGAGCCGCCATTGAATTCTTTCCCTGCATAGGAAACGAGGATGACGTCGCCGTCAACGGCGCTTGCAGGCAGGGTTGCCTTGATGCTCTTGCCGTCCTCGGAGCAGGTGAACTGTGCTGTCTGGTCTCCGAAGAGCACGCTCTGAATCATATCGAGGTATGAGCCGCTTACACTGACCTCGCTTCCGGCCTTGACCACGCCCTTGGCGCTTTCCTTGACCGTAGGGTCGCCGATTGCGAGATCGCTTTCGGTGTAGAAGAGGTTAGGCTCGAGTCCGTCAGGGTTGTTGCTTTCGTCAACGTCGCTGAGAATCAGCTTGCCGCTGATTGCCTGTGAAGGGACCTTGACCTTCAGCTCGTAACGGCTCTGTGATACAAATTCGTTTACAGTTGCGCCGCCTTCGAAGCTTACCTGATGGATGTTGTTCATATAGTCTCCCTTAACGGTGATAACGTCGCCCGGCATTGCGGACGCAGGGGAGAATCCTTCGAGGATGACAGGCTCGCTGTATTCGAGCTCGGTCTTGGTGCTGATTCTGATGCCTCCGGATACTATTGTGACAGGGCCGATTTCCGGTCCGTCAATAGGAACCTTGACGCGGATTTCGGAGTTGCGGCCGGTGGAAACGACTTCGATGTCGGTGATTGGGGAAACTCCCGGAATTTCCACCTGTTCCACCTTCTGCAACTGGCTTCCCACGATGCGGAGCATACCGCCGCGGGCTACCGGGTTAGGTGCAATGGCTACCAAAGTGATGTTTTCGTCGCTGAGCTGGTCCGTGTCTATCTCCTGGACAGAGCAGGATGCAATGGCGGCAACACCAAGGCAAGCAAGTATAAATGATGATATCTTTTTCATAATGCTTAGTCTTTATCGGATTATTTCAGAGAGACTGCACGGATGTTGTCAATCTTGAAGATAGGAGTACATTCCGCTCCGTCGATGCCACCGGACCAAGGCCAGATGACAAGACTTGCAAAGTCATTTGCCGACTGGAGAGGAACTGTGCCCTCGGTGCCGTCTGCGTTGTACTTGAAGTCGCTGAACGGAATGGTTACGGTAATCCATTCACCACCGGTGTCGAATGATCCGCTTGAAGTCCAAGGCCTGTAAAGCGCGCGGCAGAGGCCCTGGTCCGGCTGGATGTAGGTGTTGTTCTGCCAACTGTCGTTCGCGCAGCGCTCGGCGCTGGTGAAGATGATCTGCATTGCACCGGAAGACCAAGGGTTCTCCTTAGGAATATTGAGCTCGAACTTGATACCCATATTCTTGAAGTTGGTAAAGTCGATGAAGTTGCAGATAGGTATGCCCGGGCCTGAGGTGATGCTCATAGGGTCTCCGTTCCAGTTTCCGCACCAGAAAGGAAGCTTGAGTTCCTCGTTCCAGCCGCCGGTTTCATCGAGCTTGCTAGGTCCGAGAATGACGTAATTGCCGTCAACTCCGCCTTCATCGCTGTAGGCAACCTTGATGTTCCAGCCCTGAGGCACGACATCGGTAGCGCCGTCGAAGTTGGTGATGATACCTCTGCTGTCCCTGTAACGGAACTTGGAAGTGCTTGAACCTGAGATGGTTGTAATCTTTACTTTGCCTTCAATTGCGGTCTCTGGGATAACTACCTGAAGTTCAGTCTTGGAAATCTTCTTGAACTCGGTAACGGCTCCGTTTGCAAATTCAACCTCGATAGGCGCATCTTCAAACGAGAAGAAAAAGTCTCCGTAGATCGAAACCACGCTGCCCGGGGCCGCCCACTCGTTTGACATCGACTTGATTGAAGGAGCAGGAGGAAGTACCTTGAAGTCATAGGTAACGGTATCCTTTGCCTCGGTAATCATATAGATGAGGTCGGTCTGCTTGTTGGCCATTTCCTTAGGGATGTTGACAAGCAGGGTGTGGTCTGTCATAAAGCTGGTGTTGAGCGTCGCCTGCTGGTCGTTGAACCATAACTGGTTGATGCTTCTGAGGTTGTCACCCACCAGACATACGCACTCTTCCATATACGCCTGTGTGATAAGGACATCTTTGTCGGCGTACCTGATATAGTGTACTGTAGGCAGTCCTTCACTCGCGCGGAATGCATCCGGCTGGTCCTCACAGGAAACGAATCCTGCAGACAGCGCTGCGAGAAGGGCCAGGCCCTTTATAGTATTAGCTTTCATATCCTCTTAATGTTAAAAGTCATATTTGTAAGTCTCGCGTACGTCCACTTCAACTGCCGGCTCGAGAAGATTTGGGTTGTAAACCACGTCTTCGCTTGGGAACGGAAGGGTGAAGCTTGATGCGGTAACGTTAGGAGCGGCGATGGTGTTGTTGTAGTATGTAACACTGCTGTCAACCGTCCACTCTGCAGCGGAAAGGTCCCACTTGCCATCGATGAATCCTGTCTCGAAATAATGCTTGCAAGGCTCTCCGTAAGAATACATCTCGTTCCTCCTCTGCGCCTTGATAAGGGAGATGGCCTTGTTCATATCATAGTAAGAGAGGCGTACGAAATCATACCATCTGTCACCTTCGCCTGCAAGTTCAAGCCTGCGCTCTTTCCAGATATCCTCCCAGGTGATGCTGCTGAGCTTGCCCTGGCTCTCGAAATTCTTGCCGTATGCACGCTCGCGTACCTTGTTGACATACTCAAGTGCGCTCTCCTTGTCTCCGGTGAGGAAACAAGCCTCAGCGTAAACGAGGTAGATGTCACCCAGTCTGATGATGTGGGTAGGGAGCTGGTAGCACATATTACCAGGAGTAAGGCCTGTTGCAGTCTCGTGATCGTGGGTGTTGCCATAGAGATGCTTTACGTTCTGAGCTCCGCAAGGTCCCTGGAACACTCCGCCAGGACCGCCGACACCGTAGTTGTCAGAGTCATAAATGAAGCGGAGAAGGTCAAATCCACCCTTGTCGGTCCAGAAGTATTCGTAGGTGTCACCGGCCATCATCATCGTGGCCTTGCGGCGGGAGTCGTAATCCTTCCTGTCGCGAGGGTCATCGAGCGGATCGACTCCGAATGCATCCATCAGGTCAACTGAAGGTCCGCCCCAGCCACCCCAGAGGTCTCCGGTCTCGGAGAAACCTATCATACCGAGGTCTGACTGAAGGGTGTTCTGCTGTGTCCAAGGGTCCCTGGCTGCAGCCCACATCCAGCTAATCATAGGTTCACCTGTCTGGTTGTATGTGCTTGGAGCAAGGCGGAAGATATCGGAATATACCGGAGTGAGCGTTCTTCCTGAGTTGTCGATGACATCCTTTGCATATTTTGCAGCCAGCTTGAGGTCTTCCTGATTGAGTGTTCCGCTTACGCCGGCCTTGGTGAGGTAAACCTTGGAAAGCAAACCTTCTGCAGCATAGTAGTCTATGCGGTTGTCCCAGCCTGAAGTCTTCTTAGGGAGCAGTTCCATCGCCTTTTCTATGGTGAGGATGATGTAGTCATAGACGTTCTCTCTGGTGTGCTTGTAAACCTGGTTGTACTGCCCTGAAGTAAGAACCTCCGTATTGTCATGAATGATAGGAACTTCGCCGAAAGTGCGCACCATAAAGAAGTATGCGAGCGCCTTGAGCGTGAGAGCTTCGCCTATCGCCTGGTTCTTGATTTCCTGAGAAGGACCTTCAGAATTGCGTATATTGTTGATAACGGTATTGGCGTGACCGTTCACAGCCCAGAGCGAATAGGACATATTGATGAGGTCCACGTCGGTACTGTTGGTAGTGAAGGTGAGGTAAGGGCTGCTGCCCCAGTACATATTTCCGGCCATAACCTCTCCGATCTTGATGAATCCTCTCTGGAAGTCATACCACGGTGAGTTGTAGAGGTAGTTGACGCCCTGCAGGCACTGCTCGTCATTCTTGTAGAAATTATCGACGTTGTAGTTGTCCTCGGTAGGTCTGTTGAGGAATTCGCCGCAGGAAGAGAGCGCAAGTGCAAGCGTGCCGGCCAGAATCGGTTTCAGTATATTGTTGATTCTCATAATTAAAGGCATTTAGAAAGTGATGTTCAGGCCGAAAGAATACATGGTAGGGGACGGATACCTTCCGTTGTCAAGACCATAGGTCAGACCGCTGGAATCCTGGGTGGAAGCACCGACCTCAGGGTCATATCCGCTGTACTTTGTAAAGGTATAGAGGTTCTGGATGTTGGCGTAGATTCTAATGTTCTCGATTCCGGCCTTCTTGATCCAGTTTGAAGGGAAGTTGTATCCGAGGGTAATGTTCTTAATTCTCAGATATGAACCGTCCTCGACATAGCGGCTGCTGATGCGGTCGTTGTCATTAGGGTCAGCGATGCTGGCGCGAGGGGTCTTGGTATCAGGATTTGCTACCCTTACGTTGGTAATGTCGTCATACCAGTTGCCTGTGCTCTTTTCAGCATCGATAGGAACAAGCTGAGCGCGGTTTCCGACCGACTTGAGCTGGTTGTTCCAAGGCGTGTTCATGTGGCTGAGGGAGATTGCGTTGTAGTTGAGCACCTTGTTGCCGTAGCTTCCGTTGAGGAAGATGCTCAGGTCGAAGTTGCCGTAACGGAAGGTGTTGGTCCAGCCGAAAGTGAAGATTGGCAGCGGTGAACCGAGGTCGGTACGGTCATAGGTATCGATCTTTCCGTCAGGAACTCCTTCAGGGCCGCTGAGGTCCTTGTACTTGAGGTCGCCGACCCAAACGGTATTTGACCTGTTAAATACTCCGTCCTCAGGATACTTCTCAGCGCGAGGCGAGTTGAGTATGTCCTCGTAGTCCTTGTAAACGCCCTCAACCTCATATCCGTAGAAGTTGTAAAGGCCCTTTCCGATCTCGGAAACGCAGACTACGTCGCTCCACTGGCCGTAACCGATGAGGTTAGCGTTTTCGGTGCCGGAGAGCGAGAGCAGCTTGTTGCGGTTGAAGCTGATCTGGAAGTTGCTGTCCCACTGGAACTTGCCTACGAGAGGATGAGTGTCGAGGGTAAATTCTATACCCTTGTTTTCAATGCTTCCGTAGTTGCCCTTAGGTGCTGCAAGCGCTGAAGAGCCGTTGCCCTG
>SFJA01000090.1 GCA_004556005.1 Bacteroidales bacterium
CCCGTACCGCTTCGACAAGTCTCTGGAGGATGCCGCTGACAGCATCAGCGAGGCGATTGGACCGGCGGAACTGAAGGGTCGCAAGGACTTCCGCAAGACCCTGACGTTTACGATTGACCCGGCGGATGCCAAGGACTTTGACGATGCGCTGTCCTTCCGCAGGCTGGAAAACGGCAATTTTGAAGTCGGCATACACATCGCGGACGTGTCTTGGTACGTGCGTCCGGGCAGCGATATAGACAAGGAGGCGCGGGATAGGGGAACTTCCGTCTATCTGGTTGACAGGACGGTGCCTATGCTTCCGGAAAAGCTCTGCAACAAGCTGTGCTCTCTACGGCAGGACGAGGACAAGCTGACTTTCTCGGTCGTTGCCGCTACGCTTACGAGCAGGCTCAGGAAATAATCGAAAAGGGCGAGGCGACCGACCCGCTCAGCGATGCCATACTCACGTTGCACAAGCTCGCCTCGAAACTAAAGACAGAGCGCAGCAGAAATGGCGCAATCGATTTTGACCGCCCTGAGATGAAGGTCGAATGCGACCCTGAAGGCAAGCCGCTGAGGGTTTACCAGAAAATCAGTCGCGAGGCCAACTGGCTTATCGAAGAGTTTATGCTGCTTGCAAACCGCACCGTTGCCGAATTCGTGGCTACCGACGGAAAGATGAACGCCGTACAGAGCAAGAATGCCAAAACCTTTGTCTATCGCGTTCACGACGAGCCTAACGAAATCAAGCTCGAGGGACTCAGGCGCTTTGCCGGAGGATTCGGATACAGGATGGACGGCGAGGCGCTCAGCGGAAGGGCCGCTGCCGAAAGCCTGCGTACGCTGATGGAGGAGTCCAGGGACAAGCCCGAGTATGCCGCTTTTCAGAATCTTGCCCTAAGGTCCATGTCCAAGGCCGTTTACAGCACTGACAACATAGGTCATTACGGGCTTGCTTTCCGCTTTTATACGCATTTCACATCGCCTATCCGCCGTTACCCGGACCTGATGGTTCATCGCCTGCTCGCTTTGTATCTGGCAGGCGCCGAGAGCCAGAAGAAGGACCACTATGAGAGCGAATGCTCCTATGCTTCCCTGCGTGAGCAGATTGCTGCAGATGCCGAAAGAACGAGCATAAAATACAAGCTCGTTGAGTATATGCAGGACAAGATAGGTCAGGAGTACGAAGGTGCCGTTTCCGGTCTTACCGAGTGGGGAATGTACGTGGAAGTAGATGAGACACATATAGAAGGTATGGTTCCGCTGCGCGAGATCAGAAGCGATTTCTTTGAGTTTGACGAAGAGCATTACAGGATTGTCGGCCGTCGCACGCGCAGGCTCTACCGCCTTGGAGACCGCGTCCGCATACGAGTAAAGGATGCCAATCTTGAGCAGCGCATCATCGATTATGAACTGATTGAAACCGAAACGACAGATGAGAAAGATTTCCTTGCTGATTCTGCTTCTGTTGCCCCTCGTGGCGGCAAAGGCGCAAAGAATGCCGGAGCTAAAGGCGGAGCAAGTCGTTCTGAACGAAGCAGACTCGCAAAAGATGGCAGGTCCGCAAAGTCGGTCAAGTCTGCAAGAACGGCAAAATTGCGTAGCGGAAAATCCCGCTCTACCCGCAAAAAGTCTTCCGGCAAGGCTGATTGACGCTCCGGTGGAGCAGTGCTCGCTGCCGGATACCCTTGATTCTTTCCGCATCGACAGCCTGGGACAGATTGTTTACAGGCTGTGCTCGGAACAGTTCGCAGGTCGTCAGGCCGGAACCGCAGGAGCTGCCGCCGCGCGGGAATATCTTCTTTCCTGCTATCGCGGCATAGGGCTGGAGCCTCTGTTCGGAGACAGTCTCCAGTTCCGCTTTAGCAGATATGGCACGGTATATTCCGACATAGTAGGGGTAATAAGGCCCTTGCGGGAGGATGCCGAAGACAGGTATATTGTTCTAGGGGCGCATTATGACCATCTCGGACGTGACCGCGACGGAAAAATGTATCCCGGAGCTGACGACAATGCTTCCGGCAGCGCCGCCCTGTTCGGGATTGCTTCATATCTAATGCAGAACCGGGACAAGCTGGGCTGCAATGTCATCATAGCGGCGTTCGACGCTGAGGAAATTGGTCTGTATGGTTCCGAAGCCCTTATGCAAAAACTTGAGGAGGAGGGACTTGCGGACAAGATAAAGCTGATGGCAAGCATCGATATGGTGGGCTGGTATGCCGTAAGCGGATATCTCAGGCTTGAGGGCTCATCCACACTCAGGAATTCGAAACAGATACTCGGCGAACTTGCTGAATCTCACGGAATCAGAATCAGGCTCAAGGGCTTTGAGGACAGTGTCTTTACAGCCACTGACACGGACGCGTTTGCACGGAACGGCATACCGACCCTTGCTGTGACAACAGGCCTGAAGTCGCCTTATCATAAAACGGGTGATTTGCCTGAACTGATTGATTACAAGGGACTTGATATGATAACCGGCTACCTTGGTGACCTTGCTGCGAAACTTTCCTCCAGAGGCTTTGGCGAAGCTTCCGGAAGGCTTTCCGCAAAGCATCGCAGGCCCGTGTTCCAAGCGGGAATCAGTCTCGGAGCCAGCAACTCCATGATCCTTTACAAGGGCAGTTCCATACGCACTACATCGCGTTACGGTCTCGAAGCCGGTCTGGAAATGAAACTCAATCTGGGCCGCTTCGCCTTGGTCTCCGGCCTGGGCTATGATTACCTCACTTCCGGATTTCCTGCCTCTGAAGATATGTTGGGAAGCAGCGCGAGATATTCGCACCACGCCCTCAGGGTCCCTCTCGTCTTTGGATTCCAGGGCAGGAATCCCGGGTCATGTATGCTCGGAGCGGGTCCTTATCTTACCAGAGTTCTTGCTACCGGCGCAGATGTCCCGGAACTGGACTTTCGGAAATGGCAGTACGGATATACTATCAGTTTCTGCCAGCCTTTGGGCGGAAAACTGCTGATGAATGTCAATATAAACCGTTCTCTTGTGGATGTTTACAAAAGCCGACCGGGTAGCAGATTGTCCAATTCTGACATTACGTTTGTCTATTTATTCTGACGCGTTTTGAATACGCGATAAGTTTATTATATTTGTATATCCGTTCCTCGGCCGAGGAACGGCGACCGGACTATTAACCAATACAGAATATGTCAAAGTACCCAAAAATCGGTATCAGGCCTACCATTGACGGACGCCAGGGCGGTGTCCGCGAAAGCCTGGAGGACAAGACGATGGCTCTTGCCAAGGCGGTTGCTGACCTCATCAGTACCAACCTTCACAACGGAGACGGCTCTCCAGTAGAGTGCGTCATAGCCGACAGCACCATTGGCCGTGTTGCCGAAACCGCCGCCTGTGCGGAAAAGTTCGAAAGGGAGGGCGTAGGTGCCACCATTACCGTAACTTCTTGCTGGTGTTACGGTTCTGAAACCATGGATATGAACCCTTACTATCCAAAGGCAGTATGGGGATTCAACGGAACCGAGCGTCCGGGAGCAGTTTATCTTGCAGCAGTGCTCGCCGCACACGCTCAGAAGGGACTTCCTGCATACGGAATCTACGGACACGATGTCCAGGATCTTTCCGATAACAGCATACCGGCAGACGTTGCCGAGAAGATACTCCGCTGGGCACGCGCCGCTCAGGCGGTAGCGACCATGCGCGGCAAGAGCTACCTGAGCTTCGGCTCCGTAGCAATGGGCATCGCAGGCTCCATCGTCAACCCTGACTTCTTCCAGGAGTACCTCGGAATGCGCAACGAGCAGGTCGATGAGACCGAAATCCTCCGCAGGATGGACGAGGGCATATACGACAAAGAGGAATTCGCCAGGGCTATGGCCTGGGTCGAGAAGCACTGCAAGGTCAACGAGGGCTGGGACAAGAACCGCCCGGACAAGCAGAAGACCCGCGAGGAAAAGGACGCCGATTGGGAATTCGTCGTAAAGATGTACCTCATCATGAGGGACCTTATGCACGGCAACCCGAAGCTGCTTGAGATGGGCTTCAAGGAGGAGGCTCTCGGACACAACGCAATTGCGGGCGGATTCCAGGGCCAGCGTCAGTGGACTGACTGGAAGCCTAACGGAGACTTCTGCGAGGCTATGCTCAATACCCAGTTCGACTGGAACGGCAAGAGGGAGGCCATCATCGTCGCCACCGAAAACGATGCTCTCAACGGAGTGGCCATGCTCCTCGGCCATCTCCTTACCAACAAGGCGCAGATTTTCAGCGACGTGCGCACTTATTGGAGCCCGGAGGCTGTCAAGAGGGTGACCGGAAAGGAATTGACCGGAATGGCAGCTGGCGGTATCATCCACCTCATCAACTCCGGAGCAACCACACTTGACGGAAACGGATATGCAAGCGATGCTGATGGCAAGCCTGTCATGAAGGAATGGTGGAATCTTACCGACGAGGACGAAAAGGCGATTCTCGAGCATACCAACTGGCTTCCGGCCGACCGTGACTACTTCAGAGGCGGCGGATTCTCAAGCAACTTCCTCACGAAGGGCGGAATGCCTGTCACAATGATGAGAATGAATCTTGTCAAGGGCCTCGGACCGGTGCTCCAGCTTGCTGAAGGATGGACCGTGGACATCGATCCGGAGATACATTCCGTTCTCGACAAACGTACAGACCCGACCTGGCCTACTACCTGGTTCGTGCCTCGCCTGGATCCGACAAAGGACGCATTCAAGGACGTTTACAGCGTGATGAACAACTGGGGCGCAAATCACGGCGCTATCAGTTACGGACACATCGGAAAGGACCTCATCACCCTCGCTTCGATGCTCCGCATCCCTGTTTGCATGCACAACGTTGCTGATGAGGACATCTTCCGCCCTGCCGCATGGAATGCATTCGGCATGGACAAGGAAGGTGCTGACTTCCGTGCCTGCGCCAACTTCGGTCCTATCTACAAATAGTAATATCCGAGCCCTGCCCGTCTCCCTGAGGTGACCGCGGCAGGGCTTATTGTTAACTTATGAAAGCAATAGAAAAGAAATATCTGGTCCCGTTCATACTCGTGACCTGCTGCTTCGCCTTGTGGGGATTTGCCAATGACATTACAAACCCTATGGTAAAGGCGTTCTCCAAGATCTTCCGTATGAGCGTGACCGACGGAGCCCTTGTTCAGGTTGCGTTCTATGGCGGTTATTTCGCAATGGCGGTCCCTGCGGCTCTTTTCGTGCGCAGGTATTCGTACAAGGCGGGCATCATGCTAGGACTCGGTCTGTATGCAGTGGGAGCCCTTATGTTCCTGCCGGCCAAGATGACGGGCAGCTACTATCCTTTCCTGATAGCCTATTTCGTGCTCACCTGCGGTCTTTCCTTCCTTGAGACCAGTTCCAACCCATACATGCTCTCCATGGGTGACGAGGCGACCGCTACACGCCGTCTCAATCTTGCCCAGGCGTTCAATCCAATAGGTTCTCTTCTGGGTATGTTTGTGGCTATGAATTTCATACAGGCGAAGCTCAATCCGCTGAGTACCAGCGAGAGAGCCTTGCTCAGCGATGCCGAGTTCGAGGCAGTCAAGGCAGCTGACCTGGGCGTGCTGAGCCGTCCTTACATAGCCATAGCTGCCGTTCTGATAGTGCTTCTGATACTGATGTTCGTGGTCAAGATGCCCGACCACCGTTCTCTCATGGACGACTCTACGAAATTCGGCCCTACCGTCAGGAGGCTCTGGGCCAACAGGAAATACCGCTATGGCGTGCTTGCACAGTTTTTCTATGTAGGTGTGCAGATTATGTGCTGGACTTTCATCATCCAGTACGGTACCCACGTGTTTACCGCGGATGGAATGGC
>SFJA01000091.1 GCA_004556005.1 Bacteroidales bacterium
AGCCCTTTTACCGTTCCGGAGTACTTCTATGTTTCTTCGGGCGGCATAGTAACTCAGTACGGACGGTACAATGGAGGCAGGATGCGGCCATACATAAGGCTTGACCTGTCTGCAAACATAACTATCACAAAGAATGAAAGACAGGAGAACGGCATAAACCTGTCATTGTACAATGCACTCGGAAGAAGAAACGACGTCATCTACAAAATGACTTTTTCGGAAGAAAAAGACAAATACGCATTCAGGCCCATGAGCTTCTTGCTGCGTTTCGTCCCTTCCATCAGTTATTACCACAGGTTCTAAGCCAAGACACGCAAGACAATGAATTACAAGTCATTATATAAACTGATAATCCTTCTGTCAGCCCTGTTTGCGGTCGGCTGCGACAAGGTCAGTTATCCGGCACATGACCAGAAGATAGTTGTGGAGGGATGGATAGAAGACGGCGCGGAACCTATTGTGATCGTGACTTCCACTATCCCGATTACTTATGAATACCAAGACATCTCGGACCTGTCAGACTACGTTCTCCGCTGGGCTAAAGTCACCGTGTCCGGTCCTGACGGAGACATTATCCTGACCGGCAGGAAGTCATCCGATTATTTCCCTCCATACATCTACACCACAACAAAAATGAAAGGCAAGGCAGGAGAGAGCTACCGCTTGAGAGTAGATTATGGTGATGAGCACGTGGAGGCCATCACAAGCATCCCGCAACCGGCTCAACTGGCGGGATTACGGGCAGAAAAGATGTCGGAAGGAAGCGACAAATACAGAATAATTGCGTATGTCGAGGACGACCCGTCAACAAAGAACCATTATCGTTTCTTTGTAAAGATACACGGAAAGGACAGCACTTACAAGCCCTCGTTTATGGGCCTGTTTGATGACGGGCTGCTTACGCAACCAATAAATGAGATATCAGTATGCAGGGGTATGCAAGCCCCGATTGACACATTTGAGCCATATTACGACGAGGGAGACTCCGTAGATGTCAAGTTTGTGACAATGGACGAAGAGATGTTTGCCTATTGGTCTGACTATGAAGACATTTCAATGTTTGCACGCAATCCTTTCTTCCACTGCACATCTCCTATCAGGACCAACATCAACGGTGGGCTCGGCTATTGGGCAGGCTACGGCGCCTCCATCTATCGTATCAAGATACCGTCAGATCAGCGTGAGGGAAATGAATGAGCAGGCCGGCTAGTCCGGTCCCATACCCCAAACACCTACACCTCCGGGGCCGTTTCAAATTCCTTGAGGAAGCGGAGGTCGTTCTCGAAGTAGTGACGGAGGTCGTTGACCTGCCATTTGAGCATAGCGATGCGCTCAAGTCCCATTCCGAATGCGAATCCGCTGTATTTCTTCGAGTCTATGCCGCTGGCTTCGAGGACGTTAGGGTCAACCATACCGGCACCGAGTATTTCGAGCCAACCGGTGCCTTTGCAGATATTGCAGCCTTTGCCGTGGCATATGTTGCAGCTTACGTCAACTTCGGTCGAAGGTTCGGTGAACGGGAAGTAACTTGGCCTCATACGTATCTGAGTATCAGGGCCGAACATTTCACGGGCAAAGAGCAGAAGCGCCTGCTTGAGGTCAGCGAAGGTCACGTTTTCATCGATATAGAGGCCCTCCACCTGATGGAAGATACAGTGGGCGCGGGCGCTGATCGCCTCGTTTCTAAACACCCTTCCGGGGCAGATCACCCTTATCGGAAGCTGCGATTTTTCCATAGTACGGACCTGCACACTGGAAGTATGGGTACGCAGAAGTATGGGGTTGATGTGTCCCGTGCTTACGAAGAAGGTGTCCTGCATATCTCTCGCCGGGTGGTTCGGCGGGAAGTTGAGCGCCTCGAAAACGTGATAGTCGTCCTCGATCTCGGGACCCTCGGCAACATCATAGCCGAACTTGCGGAAAATGTCCACAATCTGCTGCCTTACAATGCTTACCGGATGACGGGAGCCGAGCTCGTTGCGGTCTCCCGGCATAGTCAGGTCCTCTGCTGAAGCACCAGCAGCACCGTCATCGACGGCACTCGCCTTCAGTTCTTCGATGCGGGCGATAGCAGCCTGCTTGAGTTCGTTGAGAGGCCTACCCAGTTCTTTCTTCTGGTCCTTGTCCACGGTTCTGAACGCTTCAAAAAGGGCGGTGATGCTGCCTTTTTTGCCGAGCAGGCGGACTCTGGCCTCCTCGACTTCCTTCTGGGTTTTGCAGGCCAGCGCGCCAACTTCGGCGAGTATCTGGTCGATATCCTGTCTGTTCATATTGTCTTTTCTTTTTACTTTCTTTCTATCTGCTTTCCTCGCTTTGCCTCACGCTTGTCACGGGCCTTCTTTTCCTTTGCCGCTCCGGACTTTAGGAACTTCTGCCACTGGGCATCATCGAGTATGCCACGGAAACTATTGTAAATCTGCTCGTTCCACTTGTCCTGAGTCTTCTGGAAAAGATCTACGTTGGCAACTCTCGCCTTGTTGAGCGACTCCATTTCCTTCATCATCTCCATATAGTCGTGGCTAAGCGTGGAGTCAATCTTGAACACCTGCCATGTCTCGAGCTTGAGTGAGCTGGTGTATTGATCTACGGTCTTTTCGATGGACTCGTAAAACTGCTTGAGCTGCTGAGGATCGTCAAGAGGACTCCTCTGCTGGGCAAACAGCGCGCACGGCATCAATAAAAATGCGATGAAAGCAAAAAATTTCATAGCTTTGTATTTCATAAGATGCAAATTTAATAAAGAATAATAAAAATGAGAAAAAATCTGTTCACACTGTCAGCAATTGCAATAATCGCCTGCCTGACCTGCCTGGAGAATTCGTCCTCAGCCTGCACCAATATCATCGTGACGCCGGGGGCAAGCGTGGACGGGTCGGCCATAGTTTCGTACGCCGCTGACTCTCACGTCCTTTACGGAGAACTCTACTTCCACCCCGCGGCAGACTGGAAGCGCGGCAGCATGCTGGAGGTCACCGAATGGGACACCTACCGCCCGCTAGGCAGAATTCCTCAGGTCGCTCATACCTGGCAGACCATGGGCAATATGAATGAGCATCAGCTGATTATCGCTGAGACCACCTGGGGCGGCAGGCCTGAACTCGCCGATCCGGAAGGAGGCATCGACTACGGCAGTCTGATCTACATAACCCTGCAGAGGGCCAAGACCGCGCGAGAGGCCATAGACACCATAGTCGCCCTCGCCGGAAGATATGGCTATTGCTCTGAAGGTGAGAGCTTTACAATCGCCGACACCCGGGAAGCCTGGATAATGGACCTCGCCGGCAAAGGCAGCGACAGCAAAGGCCTCGTATGGGTGGCGAGACGAATTCCCGACGGATACATAAGCGCACACGCGAACCAGGCGCGCATTACCCGCTTCCCGCTCGACGACCCGGAAAACTGCCTCTACGCGCCGGATGTCATCAGCTACGCCCGCAGCAAGGGCTGGTTCGACGGGCAGGATGAGCAGTTCAGCTACCGCGACGCCTACTGCCCGCTGGATTTCGGCGGCGCCAGGGCCTGTGAGGCAAGAGCCTGGTCAGCTATGCGAATTCTCGGAGACGGTGTATTTACCTACGAGCAGGAAGACGGCAGCACAGTAAGCTGCAGTGCGGACGAATGGCTCTCTTACGCAATGGGTTACGAGCTCGACAGCGAGATGCCGCTCTGGATACGTCCGCAGCGGAAAATCAGCGTCAAGGACGTTGCCGATGCCATGAGGGATCATTTCGAGGGTACGCCTATGGATATGACCACCGACATCGGAGCCGGCGGAAATGCCTGCCCGTACAGATGGAGACCGATGAATTTCGAATGGGACGGCGTGCGCTACGTCAACGAAAGGGCGATAGCGACCCAGCAGACCGGATTCTGGTTTGTAGCACAGGCGCGCGGATACCTGCCAAGAGAGGTTGGAGCATTGCTATGGTTCGGATGCGACGATGCAGCAACCTCTTATCTCACACCGATTTATGTCAGCTCTAAAGAAGTTCCCGAGTGCCTTGAGGTAGGCAATGGCGATATGCTGCACTACTCCCCTACCTCAACATTCTGGCTGTGCAACAGGGTTGCCAATGCCTGCTACAAGATGTACAACCACATGGCTCCGTTCGTGAGGGAAAGAGCAGACAAATTTGAGAATGACCAGATGCAACAGGCTGTGCCTGAGATGGATGCCAAACTCTGCAAGCTGCTCGAGCGCGGACGCAGGCGCAAGGCAATCAGAATGATGACCAGATACACGGTCGGCACCGCCCAGGACCAGTTCAAGGAGTGGAAGGCACTTGAAGAAACGCTGCTCGTCAAGTTTATGGACGGCAACGTGAAGGCCCAGGACGAAAATGGGGAATTTGTTCACTCGCAATACAATGCCGGCACCCCTGACGAAGTGGGCCATCCTGATTACACCGAGAAATGGAAAGAAGCGGTTGCCCGTGACAAAGGCGACATACTGAAGGCCGGAAAGTAAGGTTCAGCGAGGCGTTGCGGTGTGGCTGTTTGGACGTGGCTGCGGGGCAGCTCGGTAGGATGGCTCGGCGCGGGTGTTGCGGCGAGGCGTTGCGGAGTGGTGCGATGGAATGTTGAAGCGGGACGGCCAAAGACAGTTCTGAAAGGCACCCTTCGGCCGTGGCGGGGCATAAAAAATTTTTGATAGAACAAAAAAAGATATTATATTTGCATTCCCGTTTGACAAAGCGTGGTATGACTGGAGAGGTGGGTGAGTGGCTGAAACCACCGGTTTGCTAAACCGACGTACGGGTCATTCCGTACCACGAGTTCGAATCTCGTCCTCTCCGCAAAAATCCCTTACAGAGCACTCTGTGAGGGATTTTTGGTTTATAGCGGCCCCAAAGAATGTCCTGGAAATCAAGATTTCGTGATTAAAACAAAATTGGCAGAAATCGAAGAAATAAATCCGTCTGTTGTTTAGACTCTACAATCTCTCTCAAAAGATTTATAAAGACATAAGGACTCCGGAATTCTTCTTTTGCATTATCAAACTTATCCTGAATATAGTTCAATCCTGTATTGGCATATCCCTCCATTCGCCTAATAATACTAGAAGCAGTCGCTTTAGTACAATAAACGATCTGCGCAAAATTTATTTGTAAGAATTACCGACTCTGCGCAAAATCTGGAAGAAAAGCTTTTAGTTAATACTTATTTACCGAAGTAGACAGTGGCACCAGTCGGAGCAAAGACATCCGGAGACAGCTCGTGCAGTCGCGACTCGATTATGTCGATGATGAGAGGCGCGACACCATTCTCAGTAGCCTGGGGCCTGAAGCTCTTGAGCGCTTCCTTCACCTTGTCTATGTACTTCGCAGGATTCTTGATGTCGTTCTGAGCAGCGAAGGCCAGCAGGTCCGCAGTGGTTATATCCTCGAACTTCCCCCGCACGGAGAATTCGTGACGTCTCTCAGGAGTTGCGGCCGTTTTCAAGATGAAGCATAGGTCGTAAGCCGGAGAAAGGTGCCAGGAGCCGTCCTTCTCCATGATGAAGGAGAAGTTCTTGGCGTGGTCGTCCGTGTTGTTGGA
>SFJA01000023.1 GCA_004556005.1 Bacteroidales bacterium
TGCACTTTCCTATGCAAAAAAACTCGGCAAGCATTATACCGTGCAGGAGTTCAAGAATATGATTCTTGCATCTACAAACGACTTTGAGAGCAGGCTTTCTGCGGCCTCAAAGGACTATTTCGCCGACGCAGCCAATTATATCACGGTTCCTCAGCTTGGCAATTATCGTGGAAATATGGGTACGGGAGCTTTGGATGCCTGGCGTCTGATGATGAAGATAGAGGGTGTTCCTTGCATAACTGCAGTTGCCGGCGAAAGCCAGTGGATAGACCTGAGCGAATACTTCGGCAGTTCTTCCGTCAACCTCAGTTATCTCGGCGTGGATGTCAGTGATGCCGACACCAAGGCCATAGGTCTCAAGTCCAAGCCTGAAATCAAATACGGCCGTCTGTATATCTACCCTACCAAGAATGGCGTCGCCCGTTTCAAGATAAATGCGGTAGGTGGCGGAACCGAGGTCGGTACTGATGACAAGACCGGAGGTATGGCAATCAGCCAGAACGTTTCCGTCATAGTTCGTTCACATAAAAGTAAAAACGGAGGATGGTTATAATGAAGAACCTGCTATATACAATATGCGCTCTGGTCGCACTTTTGGGCTTTTCTTCCTGTGGCAGCAAGCCGGCTGACAAGAAAGATATGTTGCCGGGAAACTGGGAGCTGATCGGTATGGAAGCGGCAAGCAAGTCCGTAACAACCGGAGGAGTTGTGATTTCGGTTTATCTAAGTTTCGGCGCAGACGGCAGTTTCGCTCTGTATCAGCAACTTGGCGAAGGCCGCTTCAGATATTTCGACGGCACCTGGTCTGTGGCCGATGATAAACTCACGGGAGTTTATTCCGACGGCACGGCCTGGGGTACGTCCTATGACTTTGAAGTCACCGAGAGCAGCCTTGTCCTTACGGACAGCAAAGGCGGGGACAGCTACACCTACAGCAAGTGTGAGCAAATCCCCGCGGAAGCAATCCAATAGTCAAGGCCTTAACATTCAAGCAGCAGATGGCTCTGTGTCGCTGTCAGAGCCTGTCCTGCTTAAGATCCTCGATATAAACGTCTATTTTCCTGAGTTCCCGCGGTATGGAGATATGTTGCGGGCAGGCTTTTACGCATTTGCCGCAGGAGATGCAATGGTCGGCCTGGGATGAACTCTGAACGGCCTTGTCGTAGGCAAGCAGGTAACGTTTTTTGGCCCTTGCATAGTTCTTCTGTTCCTGCGAAGTGACGTAACTGCCTTCGTTGACGCTGTTGTTGTAAAAGGCGAATATGCCCGGAATGTCGATTCCGTAAGGGCACGGCATACAGTAGCGGCATCCGGTGCACCTTATCAGAGGGTGGCTGTCCATCTCTGCCGCCATTTCGTACAGCATCTCCACTTCGCTGTCATCCAGCGTTTTGAGATTGCAGAAAGTGTCAAGGTTGTCCTTAAGGTGTGCCATCTCGGACATTCCGCTCAATACGGTAAGTATAGCCGGGAACCCGCCCAGATACCTGAAGGCCCAGGATGCGACGCTCCTGTCCGGCTCCTTTTCCTTGAGCCTGAGAGCAAAATGCTTTGGCAGGGAAGCTAGTGCGCCCCCTCTGATAGGTTCCATAATCACCACGGGAATGTTTCTTGCCACGAGTTCGGCATAAAGGTAACTTGCCTTTGTGTTTTTCGCTCCCGGATACTCCCAATCGAGATAATTCATCTGAATCTGCACGAAGTCCCAATGGTATTTGTCGTGCAGCGCCATCATTTCATCAAATCCGCTCTGATCTCCGTGGAAGGAAAATCCGAGGTTCCTGATATGTCCCGCCTCGCGTTCTGCAAGCAGAAAATCCATAATTCCCGTGCTTCCAAAACGCTTTTCAAAGTCCTCGCCTCCGCTCAGCGCGTGCAGAAGGTAATAATCGATATGATCGGTCCTGAACACTTCGAGCGAGTGCCTGTACATCTTCAGCGAAGACTCGTAATCCCAGGCATTGAAGTTTGATAACTTGGTGGCCAGCAGCCACTTGTCTCTCGGATGCCTATTAAGCGCAATCGAAGTCGCCTCCTCGCAATTGCCTCCCAGGTATATAGGAGCAGAATCGAAGTAATTCACCCCGCTCCTGATTGCTTCGTCAACCAGCCGGTTGACCTGATCCTGGTCGATCACCTTGCCACCGTTTCCATCATCCTTCAGCGGCCAGCGCATACAGCCATATCCGAGAAGCCCTATGCCCGGATAGTTGGACGCCATACTGCGCCCGCTTTCCGAGTCCGCATTGCTCCTTACCCCAGAGTTCGTGCAGGCTGCCAGTCCCAATCCGGCTGCAGCGCCCGCTACCGTTTCCAAGAAATGTCTTCTATCCATATGATTACTGCTTTCGGCTATCAACAAAAATTGCACTTATCGGACGCGCAGGGCACAGATGCTCGCAGGCTCCGCAGCCTATGCACTGCTCCTCCATAACGACAGGCCTGCGCCTGCCTTCCTCGTCCTTTATCATCGAAATCGCCCCTACAGGGCAGTGGCGGGCACAATTTCCGCAACCCGCCTCGCCGCTCCACGCCAGACAAAGTTCAGGATTGACCCGCGCCGTACCGATAATCTGCAGGGTCTTGGCGTCCTTGTCGAAAGGCCTTATCGCCCCGCTCGGACATACCTGGGAGCAGGCATTGCACTCCGGCCGGCAGTAGCCTTTTTCATAGCCCATCACCGGCTGCAGCAGATGCTCCGGGTCGGTCCCCGGCCGCAGGACCCCGTTCGGACAGGCGCTCACGCAAAGCTGGCAGGCAGTGCAATGACTGTAGAAACTCTCCCGCGAACCGCTGCCCGGAGGTAAAAGAGAATTCTTCCTTGGCGGGGTCTGTTTCTTTTCCAGCCCGCCTCCCGCCGAGTTGCCAAGTTCCCCGGCCTGCGCACTGAGAGCGGTCGTTCCGATGAGGGCGGCCGTGCCCAGAAACTGCCTGCGGTTCATACCCTTGCCGGCGGCCTTGCTGTCATTCGCGCTGCCGCTGCCGGCTTCCGTGGTCGAGCTGCTCTTGCTGCCGCTTCCGGCTTCCGTGGCCTTGCGGCGCTTCCACGCCGGACGCAGGGCTATTGCCTTTCCGCTGCATACATCGATGCAGTCAAAGCAGTCCACGCAGCGCGATGCGTCTATCTTATGATGCTCACCATCAATGCAATAAGCCTTGCAGTTGCGGTAACAGCGACCGCAGCCGTTGCACTTGTCGGTATCTATGCTTATCTGCCATAAGGAGTGACGGCTCAGCAGGGAAAGCAGGCTGCCTATAGGACAGATGGTGTTGCAGTATTGGCGTCCGAAAAGGAATGAGCAGGCGACAATTGCAAGCAGAGTGATGAGCGCTGTCGTCACAAGGGCGAGGGGAGTGTCTCCGCTGCCAATGCCCGCAATGCCGCGAACCATTCTGCCGTAGGCACTGTAAGGTGCTATCAATGAAATAAATACCTGCCCGCAGAGGAACCAGCTTGCAATGCAGATTGCAAGGATGCCGTAGCGCACGATGCGATGCTCCCTGAGATAGCGGAACTGCTTGAGATAGCTGACTCCCTTGCGGCCCTTGCCTTTGCGCAGTCTGTTGGCGTTGACTTTGTTGCGCAGGCGACCCCAGCGGCGGCTGATCCAGATTACGATATCCTGGAAGATGCCCAGTGGACAGACCACGGAGCAATAGATGCGGCCGAAAAGCCATGTGACTAGCAAAATTGCAATGACTACCAGTACATTAAGAAGCGTCGCGCCTCCTATGACCCTCAGCAGGGCAGGAAGGAACTGTATCTTGGCAAGGAATCCCCACCATTCAAATCCGAAGCCCAGCAGTAGCAGGGTGATTCCCACAAGAGACAGGGCGGCAAGCGTTATTCTGATTTTTCTAAGCATCGCAACAATTTTAATATGAACATACAAAAATACGAAATATTGACATTAAATTAGTACTTTTGTAGTTTGAATCAAAATGGACATTATGACTTCAAAAGAGATTAGACAGAAGTTTCTCGACTTTTTTGCATCGAAGGGACACACGGTTGTGCCTTCTGCACCTATGGTCGTAAAGAACGACCCGACGCTTATGTTTACAAATGCCGGAATGAACCAGTTCAAGGACATCTTCCTAGGCAACTCCAAGTCCAAGTTCCCGCGTGCGACCGACTCGCAGAAGTGCTTGAGAGTCAGCGGAAAACATAACGACCTTGAAGAGGTTGGCCACGATACCTACCACCACACGATGTTCGAGATGCTCGGCAACTGGAGTTTCGGCGACTACTTCAAGACCGAGGCCATAGACTGGGCCTGGGAACTGCTTACCGAAGTTTACGGCATAGACAAGAACATTCTCTACGCAACGGTGTTCGAGGGTTCCAAGGAAGACGGAACCTCTCTTGACACCGAAGCCCGCGAGGCCTGGCTCAAGCATATGAGCGCCGACCATATCATACTCGGAAACAAGCACGACAATTTCTGGGAAATGGGCGAGACCGGTCCTTGCGGACCTTGTTCCGAGATTCACATCGACATCAGAACCGCCGAGGAAAAGGCATCGGGCATCAGCGGAGCCGAACTTGTAAACAAGGGCGACCCTCACGTGATTGAGATCTGGAACATAGTGTTTATGCAGTATATGCGTATGGCAGACGGCCATCTCGAGAACCTTCCGGCCAAGAACATTGATACGGGAATGGGCTTCGAGCGTCTCTGCGCCGTGCTGCAGGGCAAGAATAGCAATTATGACTCCGACGTGTTTACAGGAATGCTTTCCAAGATAGGAGAACTGTCCGGACACAGTTACGGAGAGAGCGCCGAGATTGACGTTGCAATGCGTGTAATTGCCGACCACATACGCGCAATTTCATTCAGCATCGCAGACGGACAGCTGCCTTCCAACGTCAAGGCGGGCTATGTGATACGCCGCATCCTGCGCCGTGCGGTACGCTACGGTTACACCTTCCTCGGTGTAAACGAGCCTTTCCTCTGCCGCCTTGTGCCTCAGCTCATTGACGATATGGGCGAGGCTTATCCGGAACTTCCTAAGCAGCAGAAACTTATAGAAAGCGTTATCCGCGAGGAGGAAAATGCCTTCCTGCGCACCCTCGACAGGGGCATCAAGCTTCTGGACGACTGCATGGAGGCAGCATCAGAGAGCAGGATCATAAGCGGCGTGGACGCATTTAAACTCTACGACACCTACGGATTCCCTATCGACCTTACCGAGCTCATCGCGACCGAAAAGGGGTTCAGCGTCGATATCCCGGCATTCGAGGCGGAACTCGCAAAGCAGAAGGAACGCGCCCGCAATGCCACTGCAAACGAATTCGGTGACTGGACGGAATACGCTCAGGGCGAGTCCGAATTTGTCGGCTACGACTCCCTGAGCGTCAGCGGCGCGACCCTGCTGCGTCAGCGCACCGTAGTTCAGAAAAACAAGACTATGCTCCAGCTGGTCTTTGACCGCACTCCGTTCTACGGCGAAATGGGCGGCGAGGTCGGCGACACCGGATACATCTGCTCGGCAGAAGGCGAGCGCATCGCGATACTCAATACCATCAAGGAAAACGGGCTTACCGTTCACATCGCAGAGAAACTGCCTTCCGACCCGGCTTCACGCTTCGAACTTTCGGTCGATGCAGCCCGCAGGCAGAGGATTGCAAACAACCACAGCTGCACCCATCTTCTCGATACGGCTTTGCGAGAGGTAGTCGGCACCCACGTCGAGCAGAAGGGCTCCTATGTGTCCGACAAGTCTCTGCGTTTTGACTTCTCGCATTTCGAAAAGCTTACAGATGAGCAGATTGCAGCAGTAGAGAAGCGCGTCAACGAGCTGGTGAGGACCAACCTTCCTCTCGAGGAAAAGAGGGATGCCACCATGGATGAGGCCCATTCGATGGGTGCGATTGCCCTCTTCGGCGAAAAATACGGCGATCGCGTGCGCGTGGTCAAGTTTGGACCTAGCGTCGAGCTGTGCGGTGGCTGCCATACAAGCGCAACGGGCAATATCGGATACTTTAAGATACTGTCGGAGAGCGCGATAGCAGCAGGCGTGCGCCGTATCGAGGCTGTGACCGGCGAAGCTGCCGAGGCCCTCGTATATGGAATGCAGGACATCATCAGGACCTCAAAGGCATTCTTCAACAACGTCCCTGACCTGACGGGCGCAATACGCAGGATGGTCGAGGAAAACGCGGCATTCAAGAAGCAGGTGGAAGAATTTGCCCGTCTCAAGGCGGTAGAATTTGCCCGCAAGCTGAGTACTCTGGCAGTGGAGCGCAACGGCGTCAAGCTCATCGTGGCCGATTCGGTTACCCTGAGCGACAGCGATACGGCGACTATGCGTAACGCGGCACTGTCATTGCAGAAGGAACTCGAGAACACCGCGCTCGTTGCGGCCTGGGAGTCGGAAGGCAAGCCTCAGCTGCTGCTGATGTACAGCAACGACCTTGTCAAGAAGGGCCGCAATGCCGGTAAGGACATCAGGGAGGCCGCCAAGTTCATACAGGGAGGCGGCGGCGGACAGCCCGGACTCGCCACGGCTGGCGGCAGGGACAGCTCAGGGCTTAAGGATGCCCTCGAAGCCCTCACCGCAATTGCGGTTTCATAGTTCCGGAGCAGCATCAGGATGAAGAGAGTTGACAGGTACATACTCAGTTCCTTTGTGGGACCGTTCGTAGCGGTCCTGCTTGTCGTCATATTCGTGCTGATGCTTCAGATGCTCTGGGTCTATATCGACGAACTTGTCGGCAAGGGACTGGGATTCAGGGTGATACTCGAATTCCTCTGGTGGGGTATCTGTACCATTCTGCCTCTCGCGCTGCCGCTGGCGACCCTGCTGACCTCGGTGATGGTCGTCGGCAACCTGGCGGAAAACAACGAGCTGCTGGCGCTCAAGGCCTCGGGCGTGTCTTTCGCGAGGGTGCTCGCCCCGCTGTTTGCGGCATCGATGCTCATTGCGGTTGGTACCTTCCTTTGTGTCGACAGGCTGGTTCCCAAGGCCTATCTGGAAATGTACAGCCTGCGCAAGAACATACTCAAGACCAAGGACGAAATCAAAATCCCTGCCGGCGTATTTTACGATGGCATAGAGGGTTACATACTACGCGTGGACGAGACGGACAAGGAGACCGGGATGATGCGCGGCGTGATGGTTTACGACCACACCGACCGCAAGGGCAACACTTCGCTTACCATTGCAGACTCGGCAATACTCAAGATGAGCAAGACCAAGGACTATCTGGTATTTCAGCTTTTCAACGGCTACAACTATCAGGAAAACGACAAGGTCAGCTATCGCGACACCACGTACGAGCTTCAGCGCATTGCCTTTGACCAGCAGGAAATGATCATCGGCCTGTCCAACTACGCCTTTGACAAGAGCGATACCACGGACTTTTCCGACCAGGCAAAGGCCAAGAGCACCGAGCAGCTCGCACAAGACAGGGATACCCTGCGCATACAGTCCGACAAACTGCTCAAGAGCCACGTTTCCAGATACTTGCGCAATGTGCCGCTCAACTACAGGGCGCAGCTCGACACTGCAAACAAGTCGATGCCTACCCAGCTCTTCGACAATCCGGACTTTATGCACTGGCGCAGCCTCGATGAGCAGATCAGTGCCCTGGGATCGGCGCGGCAGATGTCCGACCGCTTCAAGTCCGAGCTGAGCATGTATGCCGGAGACAGGCTCAACAACAACTTCTATCTGAGGCGGACGCTGATAGAATTTTTCAAAAAATTCGCGACCGCGCTCGCCTGCCTGGTGCTGTTCTTCATCGGTGCACCGCTGGGTGCGCTGATGCGCAAGGGCGGCCTGGGCGGAGGCGCGATAGTCGGTGTCCTCTTCTTCGTGCTGTATTGGGTGGTCGATATGATTTCGACCAGACTGGCCCAGGAGGGCGTGCTCGCGTGCTCGCCGGGCGCGTTTATGGCAACGATAGTGCTCGCTCCGGTAGGTGCCTTCCTGACCTGGAAGGCGGTAAAAGAGTCAGAATTGTTCAATATGGATAGTTTGAAAATCAGGTGGCGGCGGCTCAAGAGCAAGGTCAGGGGCTGGTTCCGTCCTGTAAGGATAGTGTATATGGGCACCCCGGAATTTGCGGTAGCGCCGCTGGACAGGCTTGTGGGTGCCGGTTATAAGGTGGTCGGTGTGGTTACGGTGGCCGACAAGCCGAGCGGAAGGGGACTGAAGATGAACGAAAGCGCGGTCAAGCAGTACGCTGTCTCTCACGGCATTCCGGTGCTTCAGCCGCTTAAGCTCAAGGACCCGCAGTTCCTGGGGCAGCTGAGGGCGCTCAAGGCTGACCTATTTGTGGTCGTAGCCTTCCGTATGCTTCCGGAGGAGGTCTGGAGCATGCCGCGTCTGGGTACCATCAACCTTCACGCAGCCCTGCTTCCGCAATATCGAGGAGCGGCGCCTATCAACTGGGCGGTAATCAACGGCGAGAAGCGTACCGGTGTGACTACCTTTATGATAGACAAGAACATAGATACCGGAGGAATCATTCTCCGCGAGGATATGACCATAGCTCCGGACGAGACAGCAGGCTCTCTTCACGACCGTATGATGCCTG
This sequence comes from Bacteroidales bacterium, assembly GCA_004556005.1. GTDB lineage: Bacteria > Bacteroidota > Bacteroidia > Bacteroidales > UBA932 > Cryptobacteroides. Next base: position 8,546 of record SFJA01000023.1, read on the forward strand.
TGGGGGCAAATCTCGTGCTCCAGACCGTTCAGGGACTGGTCGAGGGCAATGTGGAGACCCGTCTGCAGCGCAGCTTTATCCAGGGCAGCGAGGTGCTCAAGGCGGCGCCGAAACTCAGCCGTGAGCTTGCGCACATAGACTGGAACGATACTACGAAGCACATTTACAATCTCATACGAGGACTGAGCCCTTATCCTGCCGCTTATACGACTTTTGTGTCGGCTGACGGCGACGAGTCCAGGACTCTTCAGGTCAAGATTTACGGAGCAAGTCCGCGTGCAGGTCTGAATCTTGCACCGGGACAGATCGCTTCCGACGGCAGGAGCTATCTTGCAATCGGCACTTCCGACGGCGCGATTGAGCTTACGGATATCCAGGCATCAGGCAAGAAGCGTATGGAAATCAAGGCCTTCCTCGCAGGATTCCGCGATCCTCAGAACTGGCACGCCGATCTTGAAGGCACTTCCAGGGCCGAAATTGAAAGGGCCCGCAATCTATAAAGATTCCTTGAGCCTATGGCACGGAGCGTCCCGCATATCCTGCTCAGGTCTTTCCTGATGCTTGCAGCAACCGCGTTGATGGTTGCCTTTTATGCGTGGCTCTATATCTCGGTGCTCGGACTCGACCTGCCAAAGGCGGCGATGCTCAAAAAGCGCAATGCGGAGTGGCAGAGCCGGAGCGAACTGCTCAGCCGCCAGCTCGACGCCTACGAAAACACGCTTGTCGGAATCGAAGACCGCGACAACGGCGTTTACCGCTCGATTTACGGTATGAGCTCCATACCTTCGGAACTCAAGACCGCTACAATAGATGCTGAATTGTATGACAGCCTCGCCTCCCAGGGCGCGACCCCGCAGTTCCTCTCCATGCTTGCCAGGGTTTCGGACATCACGCGCCGTACCTACGTCCAGAGCAAGTCTCTCGACCAGATCAACCTCGTCGCAAAGCGGGCGGGCGATCTGGTTTCGTGCGTACCAGCCGTGCCACCGATACTGCCTCGCCCGGGTAACTATCACATTTCCAGCCGTTTCGGCTACCGCGTCGATCCCGTTCGGGGCGGGGGCGAATTCCACCAGGGCATTGACTTTGCGATGCAGAGGGGCAGCCCCGTCTATGCAGTCGGCGACGGGGTCGTGGAAAAGGCCGAGATCAAGTTCTCCGGTTACGGAAACGAAATCATAATAGACCACGGATTCGGATACAAGACCCGCTACGCTCACCTCAATACCATAGAAATAGCGCCGGGAATGAAGGTCAGCCGGGGCGAAAAGATTGGCACCGTGGGCAACTCAGGCAAGTCCACGGGCTCGCATCTCCACTATGAGGTGCTGTACAGGGACGGAAGGGTCAATCCTATGAACTATATGGACCTTACCATTCCGGAGGAGGAATACCGTTCGATGATTGACAAACGCAGCGAGGAGTCGGTGCGCGGCAAGAAGCTGAGCACTTCCGAGTTGCTGAAGAAACGCAATGCAAATGAAACGACCGGGCATTAAAAAGATTATCATACGCACCCTGTCCTTCCTTCTCGGAACGCTGGCGTTTACGATTGTACTGTATTTTGTATGCTCGCTTTTCATCAGCACCGACCTGGAGAAGCGTTTGCGTGCAGAAAACAGGATGTATGAAGAGGCCTTTTCCCATCTTTGGGATCATTCCGAGATGCTTCAGGATGCCATTGCAGGCCTGCAGTACAAGGACAACGACATATACGGCCTCGTATTTCACGCAAATGCCCCGCAGGTTGACCCTATGGGCAGTCTTGACGTGTATTACGCCAGCGACACCATACCCGAGTCCCGTCTTGCAAGCTATACCGACAGCAAGGCTGATGCCCTGCTGGAGCGCACCGTGGCAGTGGACGCCGCTTTCGGAAGGATTCTCCGGACCGTGGCCTCCGAAAACTATGCCTACCCGCCTATGCGCATTCCGCTCGACTCGGTCAGCTATCCTCAGGTGGGCGCGTCTATGGGTCAGAAGATAAATCCTTTCTACAAGGCATTCGTGTTCCATAGCGGGATCGATTTTGTAGTAAGTCGTGGAACTCCCGTATATGCTACCGCGGATGGCGTGGTCGGCGAGGGGACGGGACATTTCCGCACCCTGGGCAACCTTGTGGAAATCAAGCATAAAAGCGGCTACACCACGCATTACTGCCATCTGGACGATATGTATGTCAAGCGTGGGCAGAAGGTAAGCCGCGGACAGAAGATAGGTACGGTGGGAATGACAGGCAAGGCTTATGCCCCTCACCTTCATTATGAGGTGCTCAAGGACGGGGTGCACCTGGACCCGGTTAACTATATCTTTGCATCTGTTACTCCGGGGGAGTATGCGAATATGCTTTTTATGGCTGTAAATACCAAACAATCAATGGATTGATATTATGGAGAAACTTTATTACACTATCGGCGAGGTCGCCTCGATCCTGGGGGAGAGCACTTCCCTGGTCCGTTTCTGGAGCAACTCTTTTGAGAAGTACATCAAGCCGCACCGCAATGCAAAGGGCAACCGCCTCTATACGGCGGATGACATAGAACTGCTCAAGCAAGTGTATTATCTCGTCAAAATCAAGGGAATGACCCTCAGCGGAGCGGCCGTTCAGCTTGACACGGCGCGCAAGGCGGTTTCCGGAAAGGTCAAGGCGATAGAGTCTCTCAAAGAAATAAGGTCGCAACTCCTCGATATCAGAAAAAATATTTAACTTTGCACACTTATAATATACCGGTAATTAAAATCTATAGATATGGCTACCACCAAAAACAAGAAAGTCCAGACACACATTGACGAAAGGGAGACTTTCGTATCTCTCCAAAAGTCGTTTGCCGAAGGCGGGCAGAGCATTCAGGAAAAGCTTGCTGCCCTTTATGAACTCCAGACCACGGATGTGGAACTCGACAAACTTATCCAGTTGAGGGGCGAGCTTCCAGCAGAGGTTTCAGCCCTCGAGGGAGAGATTGCAGCCCTTAAGTCAAAATGCGCTCATATTGAGGAAGTTATCGACGGATTTAACGCTTCCATCGAGAATAACAAGCAGCAGATCGTGGATCTGGACTCTGAGATTGCAAGAGCTCAGGAACAGCTCAAGAACATCTCCAACAGCCGCGAATTTGACGCAATCAACAAGGATCTCGAGAACGAGAACGTCCTCCGTCAGATTGCCGAAAAGAACATAAGGGAAGCCCGCGAGTGCATCGAAGGCAAGCGCAGGGACCTTGACAAGCTTGCCGACAACATCGCCATCCGCGAGGATGACCTTGCCGCCAAGAAGGAAGAACTCGGCAGGATCATCGAGTCCACCGCAAAGGAAGAGCAGGTGCTCAGGGCCCGCAAGGAGGCTCTCGTGGCCGGATTTGACGAGCGAACGATGAGCGCATACGAGCGTATCCGCAGCAGTGTGAGGAACCATCTCGCAGTCGTGCCGGTATATAACGGAGACTCCTGCGGAGGCTGCTTCAATACCATTACTCCTCAGAGACTTATCGATATCGCATCAGGCAACAAGCTCGTTATCTGCGAGCACTGCGGACGCATCATAGTCAGAAGCGAAGAATAAGCTGGACGGCTTGGCTTATGGAAAAGGGAGTCAACCGTAAACGCACAGCTGCAGACCTTGAGGCCATAGGTGTCGAAATGGGCAATCTGCCTCCTCAGGCGCTTGACGTTGAGGAGGCGGTTCTTGGTGCAATGCTGCTTGAGTCGTCCTGCGTGGATGCCGCGATGGAGGAATTGACACCGGCCTGCTTCTACGACAAGAAATACCGCATGATCTTCGAGGCGATGTCCTCGCTGGTCATCGAACACACTGCTGTAGATATACTTACCGTTTCGGACAAACTCAAGCAGCGCGGCCAGCTTGAAGAAGTGGGCGGCGTCATCGTGCTTGCCGACATGTCCTCCAAGGTGGGTACTGCAGCACATATCGAGTATTATATCAAGATACTCAAGCAGAAGGACATACAGCGCTCGCTCATAACTGCTTCGTATCAGATTCTGCACGATGCCTACGATGAGACCATCAAGGTTGACGACCTCACCGATACGGCCCAGACCAGAATCTACGATGCAATACAGAGCAACGCCCGCAAGGAGGTCAAGGAGATTGGCGCCATCATAAATGAGGCGATGAACGACATTTCCGAGGCCCAGACCGCGGTCGGGCTTAACGGAGTTCCTTCCGGATTCGAGACCCTCGACCGCATCACCCAGGGCTGGCAGAAGTCCGACCTAATCATACTCGCCGCGCGTCCTTCAGTCGGTAAGACAGCATTCTCCCTCAACCTCGCCAGAAACGCCTCGGTTGACCATCATATGCCGGTAGCATTCTTCTCGCTCGAAATGTCCAGCGTGCAGCTTGCAAAGCGTCTGATGACCTCCGAGTCCGGTCTGCCTGCGGAAAAGATCAAGGGAGGCTCGAAGCTGGAACCCTATGAGTGGAAGCAGCTTGAGTACAAGATCAGGGCTCTCGCCAACGCTCCGCTCTACATTGACGACACCCCGGGCATTCCTATAATGGAATTCCGCACCAAGGCAAAGAATCTTGTCAAGAACAAGGGTGTCCGCCTCATCATCGTGGACTACCTCCAGTTGATGCAGGGACCTGCCGAACTGCGCGGAATGCGTGAGCAGGAGGTCGCTGCCGTTTCGCGTACGCTCAAGGCAACGGCAAAGGAACTGAACGTGCCAATCATCGCGCTCTCGCAGCTTTCCCGCCAGGCGGTGAACCGTCAGGGCGGCAACGGCAAACCTGTGCTCTCGGACCTGAGGGAATCGGGTTCAATCGAGCAGGATGCGGATATGGTAATCTTCATTCACAGACCGGATTATGTCGGCATCAGCGAGGAACCGGGAGACAAGGAAAAGACCCAGGTCATCATTGCCAAGCACAGAAACGGCGAAACAGCTGAAATAGATATGGTATTTAAGAGCTCTATGGTACGCTTCGTCGAGACGAACGAAACTCTCGACTCGCAGGCCAAGATGAGCTATGCATCCGCGATGAATAATGACGGCAGGCCTTTCGATCCGAATGTTCCGGGAACGGGCGGCGGAATGCCCGTTTCAAACGAATTCTGATACTGAATGGAAATGGCTGCAAGGGAAAGCATAACACACGAGGGCAGGGTGGTGGAAGTCACGCCCGCCGTTACTTCCGTGGAAATCATTTCCGAGTCGGCATGTTCCGCCTGTCACGCCAAGTCGCTCTGCTCCCTCGGTGAGTCGAAGAGCAAGATAATTGAAGTTCCTACACGTCTCAGGGACGGTCTCGTCCCCGGTGACAAGGTCGTGGTCGAACTGCGTGCATCCATGGGGCACAAGGCGGTGTGGCTCGGATACGGGGTGCCTCTCGTGCTGCTGCTTGTCGGCATCCTGCTGCCTTCTGCCCTCGGAATGGGGGAGGTGGGCTGTGGACTCTGCGCGCTTGGACTGATAGCCGTTTACTATCTGGTACTGTGGCTGTTGCGCAAGCCTTTGAGAAACGAATACATATTTAACATCAAGAAATAATGAACACTATTATCTGGACCATTGTGACTCTCACCGTCCTTGGACTTGTGCTCGCCCTTATCCTGTATTTTGTGGCGCAGAAGTTCAAGGTTGAGGAGGACCCGCGCATTGACCAGGTCGAGAAGGTGATGCCTGGCGCCAACTGTGGCGGCTGCGGTTTTGCCGGATGTCGCGCCTTTGCCGATGCTGCGGTCAAAGCCAGCGACCTGAGCACTTGTTTCTGCCCTGTCGGAGGCAATGAGGTTATGAATAAGGTGGCGGCCATTCTCGGCAAGGAAGCTGCGGTAAAGGCACCGCAGGTCGCCGTAGTGCGCTGTAACGGAAGCTGCGCAAACAGGGAACGCACCAATATCTATGACGGTGTGGCTTCCTGCCGTGTAAAGGCTGCTCTCTACAGCGGTGACACGGGCTGTTCCTTCGGCTGTCTGGGCTGCGGGGATTGCGTTGCCGCCTGCTCTTTCGGTGCCATTTCAATGGATGCTGAAACAGGACTCCCGGTGGTGGACGAGAGCAAGTGTACCGGCTGTGGTAGCTGTGTCAAGGCCTGTCCTAAGAATGTCATAGAACTGCGCAACAAGGGCCCTCGCGGAATGAGGGTATATGTGAGCTGCATCAATAAGGACAAGGGCGGAGTTGCCCGCAAGGCCTGCAAGGCTGCCTGCATAGGATGTGGCAAGTGCGCCAAGGTCTGTGCCCACGATGCGATTACGGTGGTTGACAACGTTGCATATATAGATTTTGCCAAGTGCAAGCTCTGCAAGAAATGTGTTGCGGAGTGCCCGACCGGCGCAATCCACGCCGTAGGTTTCCCGGTACTTCCGCCGAAGCCTGCAGCAGCCAAGCCGGCCGCAGAGCAGAAGCCAGCCACAGCTAAGGTTCCTGCTGCAGCCGCGAATGCCCCTGCCGCAGAGCAGAAGCCAGCCGCACCGCAGCCTGCCGCGACTGAAAAAGTAGCCGCGCCGAAGGTGGAGGAACCTGTAAACCAAGCAAAAAAGGAGGTGAGTGATGGCCAGTAAGATAACTTTTTCTATCGGAGGAATTCATCCTAACGACAGCAAGCTTGCCCGCGAGCGGGCGATAGAGGTGCTGCCGCTGCCGGAAGTCGTTTATGTCTCTATGGCTCAGCATCTCGGAGCCCCGGCAAAGCCTGTTGTTGCAGTCGGTGACAGCGTAAAGACCGGTCAGGTGATTGCCGAGCCGGGCGGATTCATTTCCGCGTTTGTCCACAGTCCTGTGACAGGTACCGTCAAGTCTATAGGACCGCGCAAGGACCTTGCCGGTAACAACGTGACTCACATCGAGATAGTCCGCACGGGCGAAGACGAGTGGGCAGAAGGAATTGACCTGAGCGAGGATCTCGTTACCGCCATTCCGGACGACCGCGAGGCTATGCTTGCACGCATCAAGGCCTGCGGTGTAGTGGGTCTGGGCGGCGCGACCTTCCCGACCCACGTCAAGCTCAATCCGGGTCCCGCAGCCAAGCCGGAATGTCTCATTCTCAACGGCGCGGAATGCGAACCTTTCCTGACAAGTGACTACCGAATTCTCCTGGAACAGACGGACAAAATCGTAGTAGGCGCCGCGATAATGCAGAAGATTCTCGGCTGCCGCTGCGTTATTGGCATAGAGGAAAACAAGCCGGAGGCAATCGAGGCCGTAAAGGCTACAGTGGCCCGTCTCGGATATCAGAATATGGTTGTTCAGACCCTTAAGAAGCGTTATCCGCAGGGCGGTGAAAAGCAGCTCATAGACGCAGTGATGCGTCGCCAGGTAAAGTCGGGTGCGCTGCCTATCAGCGTAGGTGCGGTCGTGCAGAACGTTGCGACTTCGCTTGCGGTTTATGACGCGGTGCAGAAGAACCGTCCTCTGATTACCAATACGCTTACCGTTACCGGAAACTGCCTGCCGGTCGAGGCTCAGCACAACTATCTGTTCCGCATCGGAATGCCTCTTTCGTACATCGCAGCCTATGCGGGCGGAGTGCCGGAGGGCGCAGCCAAGATAGTCAGTGGCGGTCCTATGATGGGCAAGGCTATCGCCAATATGGATGCCTGCACCGTAAAGGGCTCGTCTTCACTGCTTTATCTTAGCGAGGAGTCAACACGCAGGGCGCCTGCCACCAACTGCATACGCTGCGGACGCTGCGCCAGCGCCTGTCCTATGGGTCTCGAGCCGTTCCTGCTTGCCCGTCTCTACAGGGCAGGAGACAATGACGGACTCGAAGCCAATGCGGTTCAGGACTGCATCGAATGTGGCTGCTGTCTGTACAGCTGTCCTGCAAACATCCCGCTTCTCGACAACATTCGCCAGGCCAAGGGCCAGGTTATGGGTATAATACGCGCCCGCGCCGCAGCTGCCAAGGCTGCCGCTGAGGCCGCAAAGAAATAAGGAATTATGGCTAAATTCATCGTTTCTCCTTCACCGCACCTGCATTCTGCGACGCATACCGACACCCTGATGAGGGATGTCATCATTGCGCTGATGCCGGCGGTAATCGTTTCCGTGCTGTTCTACGGATGGCACGAACTGCTCATTCTCGCCGTCAGCGTGCTTTCCTGCGTGCTGCTCGAGTGGGCCATAACCAAATGGATGCTTCGCAAGCCGGACACCATTGCTGACGGTTCGGCCGTGGTTACGGGCTTGCTGCTGGCAATGAACCTGCCTCCTACCACTCCGTGGTGGGTAGTCGTAATAGGTGCCGTGTTTGCCATCGGAGTCATCAAGATGACCTTCGGAGGTCTCGGTCAGAACCTCTTCAACCCTGCGCTTGCCGCCCGTGTATTTCTGCTTATATCCTTCCCGGCCATTATGACCGACTGGACCGTTCCTCAGGGATTCATAGGCAGCCCGGACGCATTCAGCGGAGCGACCCTGCTCGGCGCAGTTGCCGAAGGCGGAGTTGCTTCTGCTGTCGGCGGAGCTGACCTTCTTGGCAAGTTCCTGCTCAACATAGGTGGTTCTGCGGGCGAAATCTCCGCTCTTGCCCTTCTTGCTGGCTGGGTTTACCTGCTTGTCCGCAAGGTCATCAGGCCTTGGATTACCCTCAGCATTTTCGCCACCGTTGCGCTCATCGCCGGAATCTTCCACCTCTGCGATCCTGCCGCATTTACCGGACCTCTCTTCAACCTGCTTTCAGGCGGTCTCATCCTCGGTGCCTGCTTTATGGCTACCGACTATGTAACCTCTCCTATGAGCAACTGGGGCGGAGTGGTTTACGGAGTAGGTATCGGTCTGCTGGTGATGATGATACGTTATTTCGGCTCTTACCCTGAGGGAGTAAGTTTCGCCATTCTTCTGATGAACTGCGCCGTTCCTCTGATTGACAGGGCGTTCCACGGCAAAAAATACGGGAGGGCATAGTTATGGCTGCAAAATCAAGTCTTAAGAACATGCTTCTCTGCCTGTCGCTGGTCTGCCTCTGCTGCTCGGCCCTGCTTGCAGGCACCTACGCGCTGACGCTCGAGCCTATCAAGGCCGCCGCCCAGGCAAAGACCAATGCTGCAATTGCGGAGGTCCTGCCTCCATTCGAAGGCAATCCATCGCTTTCCGAGGTCCAATTCTCCGGAGCCAGCTACTCCTACTATCGTGCCGAGGGTGCCGGTTATGCCATTATCAGCAACACCACGGGCTTTGGCGGAACTCTCTCCATAATGGTCGGCATCACCGAGGACGGAACCGTCCACAACACCAAGGTCCTCTCTCATTCCGAGACCCCGGGACTTGGCGCAAAGTGTGAGACCGACACCAGGTTCATTCAACAATTCTCCGGTCTCGATCCTGCTGCGACGCGTCTTGTTGTCAGCAAGGACGGTGGAGACATAGATGCAATCACCGCTTCAACCATCACTTCACGCGCATATACCCTTGCCGTGGCAAATGCAGTTGAGGCTTATAAAGTCATAACGGGAGGAAAAGACAATGAGTAAGTGGTCTTTGATTACAAATGGACTTGTCAAGAACAATCCTACCTTCGTGCTCGTGCTCGGAATGTGTCCGACCCTTGCGACTACGACGTCTGCAATGAACGGACTTGAAATGGGTTTGGCGACAATGTTCGTGCTGATACTCAGCAATATATTCATTTCGCTCATAGCTCCGGCAGTACCTGACAAGGTGCGTATCCCGGTATATATCGTGGTCATCGCTACCTTCGTTACCCTGCTCCAGCTTCTGATGCAGGCCTTTGTTCCGGACGTTTACAACACCCTCGGACTCTTCATTCCGCTCATCGTTGTAAACTGTATCGTTCTCGGCCGCGCGGAGGCATTTGCTAACAAGAACGGCGTTGCAGACTCTGCCCTTGACGGTATCGGAATCGGCATCGGATTTACACTTTCCCTTACCGTTATCGGAATTGTCCGCGAGATTCTTGGCAGCGGTTCCATCTTTGGGTGGAAATTCATCCCGGGCGACGGCATACTTGCATTCGTTATGGCTCCAGGTGCGTTCCTCGTTCTGGGCTATCTGATGGTACTTTTCAATAAATATCTGGCTAAAAAATAGTTATGGAGTATCTTCTTATCATCATATCAGCGATATTCGTAAACAATATCCTGCTTGCACAGTTCCTTGGCATCTGTCCTTTCCTCGGTGTCAGCAACAAGTTGTCCACGGCAACCGGAATGTCAGGAGCGGTCTGCTTCGTGATCACCCTCGCAACCGTAGTGACGTACTTGCTAAACACTTACGTCCTCGTTCCGCTCGGGCTCACGTTCCTCCAGACCATTTCGTTTATCCTCGTGATAGCCGCCCTCGTGCAGATGGTCGAAATTGTCCTCAAGAAGGTCAGTCCGGGACTCTACCAGGCCCTCGGAATCTTCCTCCCGCTCATCACGACCAATTGTGCCGTGCTCGGAGTAGCCCTCACCGTGGTAACGAAAGAATTCGCCTTTGGCGGGTCGGCTCATATGCTTAATCTCGCTGAGTCAACGGTTTACGCTCTTGCGACCTCTATCGGTTACGGTCTTGCGATGATTCTTTTCGCCGGCCTTCGCGAGCAGTTGGCCGGAAACGACGTTCCGAAGCCTTTCAAGGGTCTGCCGATAGCCCTCATCACCGTAAGCGTGATGGCGATGGCCTTCCTCGGATTCAGCGGTATGGTTTAATCTTCTAGTTGAATGAAAGTATGAAAAAAATCTTTACTCTTGTCACTGCTGCGTTGCTTTTGGCAGTTGCAGCTTCAGCTCAGCCTAGAGCCGTTGGTTTACGTTTTGGCGGCAGTGCGTATTCACTCGCATTAGGCGGAGAACTTTCCTATCAGCACGATTTGGGTGCAAACAGTTTCATAGATGCAACTTTAGGCGGTTATCGTTACGGAGCAAACATAGCTGCGACCTGGAATTACATTTTTGCAAATGTTGATAATTTCAATATCTATGCAGGCCCCGGCGCAAACTTCAACACTTACAATAACGGAAATGGTGTGCTGCTGGATTTTGGACTCCTCGCACAGGTAGGAACCGAATACCGCTTCGGAAACGTTCCGCTCAACATCGCGCTCGAATGGCGTCCTGGAGTATATTTCTTCCACGGAATCAACTTCTCCCCATACGGAGTCTCGTTTGCGGTACGCTACAGGTTCTAGCCTGAAAATGAATAGTCTTCGAGGTCGACTAAAGGTCGGCCTCGTTTTTTGTAACGAAACGAACCAGGACTTTTCATTTTACAGTCGGTGTACCAGACGCGAAAAGTAGACATAGCTACCGCAAAGTCCCGAATCCGGGCGGTCCGCTGATGCGGACTGGGATTCGGAATTATTATTTTTGTATCCGTTCCTTTTTCAAACTATCTTTGTTTTCGAGATCGCGCCTGTGCCCTTCAGGCCACCGTTCATCAACCATTTTGCGGACATACAGCCTGTCCTCTTCAAACCCTGCACGAAGCGACTTGAAATTAGCTTTGGACTCTTCGATATCGGATTCTGACATCGGATGTGTCTTTATCATTTTCTTTAAATGCTTGACTTGCATACGCATATCTTTGAAGAAACTGATCGGTACTCCGAGTTTCTTAAAGTCTTTTTTGTCAACAAGTAAAACCTTTTCCCCTCGTTCATTTATCTCGATTCCGTATATACTCAGACTGTCAATCTTTATGCACATTTCCAATTCCTGCGCATCAAGCATTTCCATCGGAAGCGAATTGATCTGATATCCAATCCCGTCAACAAAACGGTATTCCGGTTTAGAACAGGAAGCAAGCAACACCACGAGGATTGAAGCAATGGTATTAAATATGTGTCTCATCGGTATGTGTTATTTATTTTGTTTTCATAGTATATTTTTAGTTTTGTCAAAGATTGTAATTTCTTTTCATTAATGCAAGTGATTATTTTAATAATCATTAATGCAAAGTTGCTTTATGTGGCATATTTCTATGGCGGACCGTGGTCAAGGATATTAGGTACCAAAGACTGTATGTTCTCAAGAGAGGGTTTTGTCTACAAAAAGGGAAGACTGTCCGATAAGTGCACCGCCAGAGAAGTTTTCCCCAATCTGAGTACCGCAGAAGGCCGATTGCAGTCCGGCAAAACAACTTCTCGGATAGGCTGGGGATGGCTTGTGGACAAAATGCCTGCGCATAGTCCCGGACCGGGTTTTAATAGCTACCCTGCCATTACTGCTAATCATCGCGCGGCTCGAGGAATAGTAACTTTTTATGTGTTAGTGGTTTAAGAAAATGTAGGTCGCGCGATGGAACCAATTTGTTTCCATTGAGCGTCGACACCCCCTCTGGGGATACCTCCAGGGCACATTGCCTCGCGCGATGATTTGCCGGAGACATAGCATCCTGCCTCCCGTGGCCTTCTGTGGCCTGTGCTGTGCGTTCGTGCAATTCATCTGACGTGCCAATCGCCATTCTACGGCACTCCAGGGCATATCGGCTCGCGCGATGGAACCAATTTGTTTCCATTGAGCGTCGGCACCCCCTCTGGACACATCTCCAGGGCACATTGCCTCGCGCGATGATTTGCCGGAACACGACCAGTGTGTGCCTACCTGAACCCGGGGATAGCCTTGGACGGCTTTCTATTGACCATGGTGAGTGCAGGGGTATTTCTAAGGGTGTCCGCGCAGTTGGTGACAAGAAGTGTTAACCTGCATCAGCCCGGGATTGATGAAACTGCATAATTATTTCCCGGCAGCCTGGATTGCGGCGGGGGTTTCTCGGTCGGGGTGCAGCAGCTTCCCCTCGACTATTTCCCGGCTTGCTGGATTGCTGCCGGTGTTTTGACGACGAAGGACCGGACGAGCAGGAAGATTCCCGCGATGATGAACGGTATCGACAGCAACTGACCCATATTCAATGCCATAGTCTCTTCGAAGCCGACCTGAGGTTCCTTGATGAATTCGATCAGGAAGCGCATTCCGAAGCAGCCTATGAGGAAGAGTCCGAAGAAGAATCCGCGGTGAACCTTGTCGAGCTTTTTGGCGTAAATCCATACAAGTATCAGTCCCAGAATAAGATAGCTGAGCGCTTCGTATATCTGTGTCGGGTGTTTGGGCTCTGTTTCTCCGCGCAGCTGGAAGATGAATCCCCAAGGAAGTGAGGTGACGTCGCCGTAGATCTCGCTGTTCATAAGGTTTCCGCAGCGGATGAAACAGCCGGCAAATGCGACCGCTATGCAAAGCCGGTCCATTATCCATAAAAAGTCAAAATTGTTCTTTTTGCCGTAATGTGAGCTGTACCACCACATTGCGAGCAGAAGAGCTATTGCGCCGCCGTGACTGGCAAGTCCGCCCTTCCACGGCATAAAGATTTCCAGAAATCCTTTCCAGCTGCCGAAATAATAATCGGGCTGGTAAAAGATGCAGTGTCCGAGCCGGGCTCCTACGATTGTTGCAATCAGCAGTGTATAGAGCAGAGAGTCAAGAAGTTCAAGGGGCAGTTTTTCTCTCTTGAAGAACCACTTGAAGAGGTACCAGCCGAGTATGAATCCGGCAACAAACAATAGTCCGTACCATCTGATCTCCAAACTACCCATCCGCAGCAGGATGGGATTTACGTGCCAATTGACAAATAGCAGATTCATCGCAATATTTTTTTATAATCCGTAAAGATACGACATTTCCGCCTAATTCTGCAAATTCTTCTATGGCAACCTGCTCTTTCCTTTGAGCGGTCAGCATAAGGAGTTCAGATATGGTCAAAAGATAAATTGGCATACATCTTGCGAGCACGACTACGCTTATTATTTATGAAAATACTTTATGAATTGTTTGGTTAGTATTTTGACAACAGTACTGGCTGTTTCTTTGCAGCCGGCTGATTCTGTCCCCGACCCGACTCCCATCACACTTGAACAGGCGATACAGATTGCCGTGACTGAGAGTCCTACAGTCAAGGTGGCCGATTTGGAAATCGAAAAGACAGGATATGCGCGTAAGGGAACTTATTCTTCTTTGTTCCCGACGATTGATGGTAGCGGCGCATATCAGCGTACCATCAAGAAACAGGTTATGTATATGGACTTTGATATGGGCGCTATGGGCGGTGGTGCCGGCACTGGTACCGATGAGGCCGGAGCCGCTACAGACGGAACTTCCGCCGGCGGCGGTGCAGGGACTAATTCTCCCGTAAGCCCGGGAGGCGGCATCGAGGTAGGTCGTTGGAATACCTGGAATACAGGTGTGACTGCCGCAATGCCGCTTATAAATGCACAGTTGTGGGAAAGTCTCAAGATCTCGGATATGGACGTGGAACTTGCAGTCGAGAAGGCGCGTTCCTCCCGTATCGAGACCGTAACCCAGGTGAAGCAGGCATATTTCGGTGTCCTGCTTGCCCGTCAGGCATTCGAGGTGTACAAGTCGGTTTACGAAAATGCCCTCGAGAATCTTGAACTCATACAGAAGCGCTACAACGTGCAAAAGGCTTCCGAACTCGAGCTCGCACGTGCCAAGACCACGCTTGCCAATGCCATTCCAAATGTCTATGATGCTGAAAATTCGATAGTTCTCGGTCTTTGGCAGCTCAAGGCGGTTATGGGTATCGACCTGGATGCAAACATTGACGTAGTGGGCAGTTTGAACGATTACGGCACTCAGATGCTTTACGATATGAGCATTGGCGAAAACGCCGACCTTGCCGACAACTCCACGATGCGTCAGCTTGCCATACAGGCGGAACAGCTCGCAAGTTCAATCAAACTGCAGCAGAAGGCCTGCCTGCCGACGCTTTCGCTCGCATTTTCCTACAGCATCAACGCAATGACCAACGATTTTAAGTTCGACCAGTACCGCTGGACACCTTACAGCTATGTCGGACTAAGTCTCAACATACCTATCTTCGCTGGCGGAAAGCGCAGCAATGCCATCAAACAGAGCAGGGTACAGGCCTCTCAGCTCAAGGAGCAGACCATTTCCACCGAGCGACAGCTCAAGATTTCCATCCGCCAGTACCTCAATACTATGGAAACTGCCGTAAAGAGTCACGGTTCTGCAGTCAATGCAGCTGAGACCGCACAGAAGGCATACGATATCGCCCGCAAGTCATACGAAGTCGGCCGCAGCACGCTCACCGACCTCAATGATGCCCAGCTTGCTCTGACTCAGGCGCAACTATCGGTATCACAGGCGGTTTACAACTTTGTAACTGCCAAGGCGAACCTGGAAGGCGTCCTGGGGACGGATTACATTTCCGAGGACGGGGAAGAATTTGCCCTGAACGCAAGCTATAACAGATAATCAGAGTCAAAGATGAATAGAATTTTAAAAACTTCCGCCCTTATGCTGGGCGTTATGATGATGGCCTCCTGTGGCCCGAAAGGCTCCGACAAGGCCTCTGGAAAATCCGCTCCCGCCGAGCCGGCACAGCCTGTTGAAAAGATTGTAGCCATACAGGTGGCTGCCAGGGAGCAGATACCTTATGTGGGAATATATCCTGCCACAGTCCAGGCAAACGTTGTGAACAACATTGCTTCACAGGCGGCGGGTCGCATACGTAAGATAAATGTTGAAATTGGTGATTTTGTATCTGCAGGTCAGGTACTTGCAGAACTTGACAGAGTCCAGCTCGAGCAGGCGGCATTCAAACTAAAGAATCAGGCGGACGAACTTAAAAGGGTGCGTCAGCTGCTTGCCGAGGGAGGCATTTCCCAGTCCGACTACGAGTCTCTCGAACTCTCCTACAAGGTTGCAAAAAGTTCTTACGATAACCTTGTGGAAAATACCATACTCCGTTCACCGGTATCAGGCGTGGTAACGGCACGCAACTACGACGTGGGCGATATGTACGCTATGTCCCAGCCTATTTTTACCGTACAGCAGATTGTTCCTGTCAAGCTGCTCGTTCCGGTGTCCGAATCGGACTACACCAAGGTCAAGAGAGGCGACGAAGTCAAGGTAACCGCCGATGCCCTTCCCGGGAAAGAATTCTCCGGAAAGGTTGTCCGCCTCTATCCGGTGATGGATGCGACTACCCATACGTTCAACGTCGAGGTGACGGTGCGCAACGAGAGGCGCGAACTGCGTCCGGGAATGTACGTGCGCGCGAGCGTCAATTTCGGCTCGGCGGAGAATATCGCCGTTCCTGATGCCGCCGTTGTGAAGCAGCAGGGATCGGGCGTGAAGTCGGTTTATGTGGTTTCCGATGAAGGTACTGCAGTCAACAGGGTTGTGGAACTCGGCCGCCACTTCGATAGCAAGTACGAAATCCTTTCAGGTCTCGAGCCTGGCGAAAAAGTCGTTGTCAAGGGGCAGAATTCGCTCCGCAGCGGGGATAAACTAAAAATCGTAGACTGATGAGCATTTACAGAAAAGCGGTCAACAATCCAGTCACGACCACGCTTATATTTCTCGCATTCGCCATTTTCGGTATTTTCTCGCTCGTCCAGATAAGCATTGCGCAGTTTCCGGAGTTTGATGCAAATACCATTATGGTGATGTCGTCATATCCCGGAGCCAATGCCCAGGATATAGAAACGAACCTTACCAAGGTACTCGAAAACGCCCTCAACGGTGTTGAAAATATCAAGGAGCTCAATTCTAAGTCAAAGGAAAACGTCTCCCTGCTCTCTCTCACTTTCGAATACGGTACTGATATAGAAGAGGCTACGAACAATGTCAGGGACAAGCTGGATATGGTCAGCTCCACTCTTCCTGACGGAGCCTCCCTTCCTACCATATTCAAGTTCAGCGCGGAAGATATGCCTATTATGCTGCTTTCCGCAACGGCCACCGAGAGCCTTCCGGGCCTCGAAAAGATACTCGATGACAAGATCGCCACGCCTCTTGCCCGCGTGTCCGGTGTCGGAACCGTGTCGGTCGCCGGTGCCCCGTCCCGCGAAATCCAGGTTTACTGCGACCCGAACCGTCTGCAGGCTTATGGTCTTACAGTCAGCGGGATAGCAAACATCATCGCGGCAGAAAACAAGAACATCCCATCGGGCAACATCGATATCGGATCGTCCACATACAGCCTCAGGGTTCAGAAAGAATTCAAGGATCCTTCCGAGCTTCTGGATGTTGTCGTGGGCAGCTTCAACGGAAAGACGGTGTTCCTGAGGGATGTCGCTACGGTCCGTGACGGAGACGAAGAAAGGGAGATGGAAGCTTATACGGACGGATTCCGTGCAGCCCGCATCGTGATTCAGAAACAGTCCGGAGCCAATACCGTCAACGTCATCAAAGGCATAAAGAAGCAGCTCGCCAAAATAGAACAGACACTGCCGCCTGACATCGAGATAGAGATACTCAACGACGGTTCTACCGAAATCATCAACACCATCAAGAGCCTTCTCAGCACCATCATCATTACCTTCCTGGTCGTGATGCTCGTGGTATTCCTCTTCCTTGGAAGTTTCAAGTCCACCTTCATCATCGTGCTCTCCATCCCGCTTGCCCTGCTTGCGTCGCTGGTATATCTGTTCGCAACCGGCAATACCTTGAATATCATTTCAATGTCGGCTCTTGCGATAGCTATAGGTATGGTCGTCGATGATGCCATCGTGGTTCTGGAAAACGTCACTTCGCACATCGAAAGGGGCGAAAAGGCCAAGGAGGCAGCGGTGCACGGTACAGGTGAGGTGGGCATCTCGGTAATCGCTTCCACGCTCACGATGCTCTGCGTGTTCCTTCCTCTGACCCTTGTCAAGGGTATGGCGGGAATCATGTTCAGCCAGCTCGGATGGATAGTCAGCATCATTATGATTGTGTCCACCACCGCGGCGCTGACCCTCGTTCCTATGCTTTGTTCACAATTCCTCAAGAAGGACACCAAGCACACCAAGGCCTA
>SFJA01000092.1 GCA_004556005.1 Bacteroidales bacterium
AGATACGCAAGGAAGGTTCCGGCATTTCTTCAGTTGGGATGGTAACCATCAAGTGGAAAAAACCGTTGGTTGGCTCATCGGTTTGCTGGTGGCACACATAGTAGTGGTCGCGCCATAAGTGAGGAAGCTGTTCATCCGATGAATAAAACCATACCGTTAATCCATCAACCAGTTTTTCAAGGATGTTGTTTACATCGTTATGATCGACATTATATCCATCTTCTTTCAGATTAGCGTATTTATCGTTCATAAGTTCAATGGTCAAATATCCCATTTCTTGCCCGAATAATCTATTACTCAGATTGGTCTCATCCGAGGCTGCTGTACATAAACTATCCACAAATGGGTATATCACATCTGTTACTTGTGCCCAAGATACAGTAGAGTCCAGCATCACATCAACGAACTCCTTCTGAAGCTGATCAAAAGTCTTTAGTGTCGATTCCTTTGGATTCTGTCCACAAGAAATGGCGAAGATTAGGATTGTGGTTATTCGAAGAATTCGGTGCATAGTTATTCAGAATAAGGCATTATATTGTTTTCGTCTAGATTTCGTGAATCTGGTTACATTCAGTTCGTGCTTCCTTTCTCCCTCACCTCCGGCACGAGCTCCAGAGTCGCTCCCATCGCTGCAGCGAACTTGAAGAGCATCGAGACGGCGATTTCATCCTCCAGGAACCAGTGGTTGACGGCCTGGGCGGTGCGATTGAGCTTTGCGCCGATAGTCTCGAAGTTGTAGTTGTTGAGTTTCATCTCGACGAAGAGGGGATTGAGCTTCTTCGTGGGGTCCAGCATATTCAGGATTGCATATGCCATCGCCCTTGACGGTGCCTTGTCGGCGGCATAGGTGAACACCATCTTCACGTCGTATCCGAAGTAGTCATATATCTTGACGAGGTTCGAATACCGTATGTCATCGACGCTGAACCAGCGCCCGAAAGCTGCGGTGGTGATGCCCATATGTGCCGTCAGGTCCTCGCGTTTTGCCCCGGTAGCATTGAGGAAGTTTCCGAGGAACTTCAGGGTCTTGCACTTCTCGATAGTCGCGGCATTGACCATCGGCCGCTGCCGTTTCTGCTTTTCATCCATTTTTCGTCGAATTAAAAACTAACGAATTTTTGTTTTGAGGAAATAACTCTCAAACTTTGTCAAATAAACCTATGCAAATATAAAGAAATAATTCATAGGTCCTGCAATTTTTACGAAAAACCGACGAAATGGATTTTGACAGAGTCAGAAGCGAGTATTCAATCCTCACGATCATGGCCAAACTCGGATGCGACATGACCCACAAAGGGTATATGTACAAGGCCCCTTTCCGTGAGGACAGGACCCCGTCGATGCACGTCGACGAACGTCGTAACATGTGGTGCGACTACGGCAGCATCCTTCCTGACGGCAGACGGGCCGGTGGCGGCAACATAGAACTTGTCCGCCTGATGTTCGGCCTGAATAACAACAAGGAGGCGGCAGAGAAGATCATCGACATCTGCGGAGGCCTCTGTGAGAGCTACGAACCACCAAGGACGGTCAAGAAGGAAAGCGAAAAGAAGCCCGGTATAGAAATCATCAGTTCCCTGAATATGATTACGAACCGGGCACTCCGCAACTATCTGAGGGGGCGAGGAATCAATCCGGATCTTGCAAACATCTGGTGTGATGAAGTGGACTTCAGAATAGGCGCATCCGGCAAACATATGTTCGCCATAGGATTCCACAATGACAAGGACGGATATGTTCTGCGCAACAGTTTCTTCAAGGGCACCAATGTCAACAACATTTCAACCATAGTCAGGGACAGCCCTGTTGTCGGGGAAGTCTGGAAGGACAGGGAATTCTGCCGCGTCCATCCGGATGCGGGAAAAGGCAAGGTGATGGTGTTTGAAGGCTTCATGGATTACCTGTCGCTTTTGACAATGAGGGGAGTCCGCAAACCGGACTGTGACTGCGTTGTGTTGAATTCAACCGTAAACGTCGGGGATGCCATCGGCTTCCTGAATAGACACAGCCGTATCGAATGCTGGCTGGATAATGACGATGCTGGAAGACAGTGTCTGGAGTTCATCCGGGAACGGTGTGGGGAAGCGAAGGTGACGGACATGTCTCCAACCTACTGCCGGAACAATGACCTGAATGAATACTTGAGCCAGGCAATCAAAGGCAGTGACCTGCCTCACCGTTCGCTCGGCAGGGGATTGTGACTACACTCAAACAACATACGAATATGGCAAAACTTGAAGCAAACGAAATCCCCTGGCAGAAGCTGGCAGGGTGGGGCATTCAGCAGAAGATGCTGGAAGCCAATCATGAGGCTATGCAACGGCTGATGGCCGGCAGGTACACTCCTCCGATGAACTTCTACCGCAAGGATGAGGGTCTCTCCGTGGAGGGTCAGGCAGCAATACGCTGCTACAAGGCAAAGGACGGTTCGGTCAAGCTGGAACTGCAGGGAGTCGGGGAACCGATTACCGAGAATTCAAAACTCTACCTCTTCGGTGTAGAACTGACGAGGGATCAGGTCAAGAACCTTGCTGAAACCGGCCACGCCGGCAGTCTTGTTCCGAGCAAGGACGGCAGCAAGCAGTATTTCGTCAGCCTGAACAGGGAAACCAACAGGCTCGTCAGTATGCCGGCGGAGAGCGTGACCGGACCGAAAGACGGAATGGTCGCAGGAGTCAGGCTTGACAATGAGCAGATGTCAAAATACCTGAAGGGAGAGGCGGTCTACCTGAAGGGTATGACAAGAACTGACGGACAGAAGTTCGATGCCTGTGTGCAGTTCAGTGCGTGGACCCGCAAGAACGACTTTACCCATCCGGAATGGCTGAAGGAGGCGCAGAAGGCGGAGAAGGAAGCCCTGAAGAAGATGGAAACTCTCGGGGAGAAACAGGGCGAGGACAACGGAAAGAAGAAAGGGAGGAGCCGCTGATATGGCAGATGCAAGAGAAGTGGCCCAGCGCTATGCCGACCTGTTCATCGCGAAGTTCGATGAGATAGATCCCAACGGCTGGAGGAAGCCCTGGATTTCCTCCAATGTGACAAGTGCGTGGAATATCTCGGGCCGCCAATACACAAGGAGCAACAGGCTGCTTCTCTCCTTCCTGTGCGACTACAAAGGCTGGGAGATTCCTTTCTTCATGACCTGGAACCAGGCCAACAAACTCGGGGTATGTGTCACGAAAGGGGAGAAGAGCTTTCCGGTAGTGTGGTTCAAAGACTGGTACGAGAAGGATAGGAAGCGCATCAGCACCCAGGAGTATCTCAATCTTCCGGCAGATGAACAGCAGAACTGGAAACGCAAGTATATGCTCAGCTACAACAATGTCTTCAATATCGGCCAGACCAATTTCAGGACTGAACGCCCGGAACAGTGGAAGGCTCTTGAGGATAAGGTGAAGACCGTCATCGAGACCAAGGTGCGCTGCAGCAGCGAAGCATTCGACAAAGCACTTGAGAACCAGACGTGGCTCTGTCCCATCATCCAGAATGACGGCAACAGTGCCTTCTACAGTCCGGCTGAAGACAAGATTGTAGTCCCAAGGAAGGAAAACTTTCCTGACCAGCGGGATTTCTACGGGACCCTAAGTCATGAAATGGTTCATTCCACAGGAACCAAGGAGCGTCTGGACCGCGACATGAGCGGATTGTTCGGAACGGAGAGCTATGCCAGGGAGGAACTGGTGGCCGAACTCGGAAGTGCCATCCTCTCCTCGATGACTGGGATAACTACAAGCATCAAGGAGGACAACCTCCAGTATCTCAAGAACTGGACTGAAGCAATCGGGAATGACCCCGGCGTCATCACTGGAGCCGTGTCCGAGGCAGCTTATGCAGCGGAACTCATCGAAAAGACAATCGGCATCGGCCAGGAACTCAGCAAGGACCTCAAGATGAAGGAAATCATCCCTGACATTGAAATCCTTTCCGAGAAGGAACCGGTCAAGAGCCGCAGCCGTTTCGATGTGCTTGAATATGAACCCCAGAAATCAAAATCCAGAAGCCTATGAATACAAAGAATGCAGGCCGCCCGCGTGAGGACGGCCTCCGGGAACCGGTTACCCGCATCGAACTTGAGCGCAGGTGCGGCAAGATTGGCCGCCGCCTGCTTCTTATGGCCTGGCCATTGACAACGAGAGGGATTCTCGACAGGCTCAAGGTCACTGCCTTTTCGTTCAGCTCCGATTCCCGTTATGTGACGGTCTTTATGGATATCGTTTCCATTGATGTCGAAAGGGCATACCGGAACAGATCTTTTCCGTGCTCGACAGTACGGATTGTGTTGACGGAAAACAGGGACGGCTCCCTTTCTGCCGAGTCTGCATCAATCCATCTGCAGGAATATCAGAATTGTTATGACAGTATGCAGCTGATAAGTTTGGAAGAGGCATATTACAGGATGACTGAGTACATCCGATAGAAATGGAACTCCCCGGGCAGAGAAGTCCCGGGGAGTATGCGTCTTGGGACGCATAATAAAGCAAGGGGTTCCACAGAACAGGGAACCTGATGCAAAGGTATAATATATTCTAAATAATCTTGTTGGAAATTGAATTCTTTTTGATTCAATGGAAGGTTTTAGTAATATTCTGTCTATTTAGTTGTCGAAATGTGATTTATCATGTATAGTAATTGAGTTCGTGTTTACGAATTACCAATATATAATGCTATCTTTGTGACTCAAAGCAAGGTTAAATCAGTATAACACATTCTTAATATGACTCAAGGGGCTGTTAATGATATAAAAGACAGACTATTAGCTATTTATAATAAATTGCCAAAGAAAGAAATAGATAGCCTTGGCAATGGTTGGGTTGCATTGGCATCTTTTGGAAAAGAATTGTCCGATAGTGGTTTCAATTACAAACAGTACTATAAAGGAAAATTTGTTGACTACATCGAACAGTTTGGTCTTTTTGATGTTTTTCGAGACGTTAGCATTACTCCCCCTGTAGTGTTTGTTCGCCAAAAGAAGACATATTACCGAGGTCCAGTCATTTCAAATAATAGAATTGCTAATCAAACGAGAGCTGAACAGGGAAAAACTGTTCACTCTTCAGCTGAGAAGGAGTTGTTCGAGATTTGGGGTGTGTCGGGATGTAATTTTATCGGCTATTATCACTTTGATGAAACAAAGAATCTTTCAACAGTT
>SFJA01000024.1 GCA_004556005.1 Bacteroidales bacterium
GTTCCGCAACTACAGCAAGCCGTTCGCATCTCTTGACAAGGACAAACAGGAAATTGTCAAGAAGTGCATCCCTCAGCTCATTTCAGAGGCAGAACCTAAGGATGTCGGTGGCAAGAGATAACAGGAGGATACATTATGTCAAAATTTGGTGGAAACAACAACAAGAAGGAAGTCCCTGCAATGTCCAGCGGATCCCTGTCGGATATTGTGTTCATGCTCCTGTTCTTCTTTATGGTGACAACCCAGCTGCGTGAAACCGAAAACAAGGTTCAGGTCAAGGTGCCTGAAGCTTCAGAGGTCGTCAAGCTTGAAAGAAAGGATCTCAACTCCTACATACACATCGGTACCCCTATCAAGAGTCTTCAGGCTCAGTACGGTACCGAGGCACGTATCCAGTTGAACGACTCTTTCAAGACAACGGACGACATCCGCGACTTCATCGCCGCTGAGCGTGAATCCAAGAGCGAAGGTGACCGTCAGTTCATGACGGTTAGCATCAGAGCTGACCAGGATGTCAGAATGGGTATCGTAACCGACGTAAAGCAGGAATTGAGAAGGTGCTCCGCACTTAAGATCATGTACTCTGCAAGAAAGGCCGAATAAGTTCGGTCAAAGTGATACGAAGCAGCCCCCTTAAAACGAGGGCTGCTTTTTAAAAATCCAAAACCAAAATGGAAGTACTTCGTAAAAAGGTTAAAGAACTGCTTGAGACCAAGGCAGGCGAAGAAGTCCTGGCAAAAGGCTGGGTAAGAACAAAAAGAGGAAACAAGGAGATTGCATTCATCGCCCTTAACGATGGATCGACAATCAAGAACATACAGATAGTTGTTGACAAGAACGAGCAGACCGAGGGTATCCTTGCCAAAATCAGCACGGGTGCCTGCATAGGCGTACAAGGTCAGCTGGTCGAGTCCGTGGGAAGCGGACAGGCCGTTGAGATAAAAGCCGAAACCATAACGGTTTACGGCACTTGCGACCCTATGCGCTATCCTCTGCAGAAAAAGGATACAAGCTTCGAGTACCTCAGAAGCGTGGCTCATATGCGTCCTCGCACAAACACCTTCGGCGCAATCCTCAGGCTTCGCAGCCAGATGGCATATGCCATTCACGATTACTTCCATAAGAAGGGATTTGTTTACCTTCATACTCCGCTCATTACGGCTTCAGACTGCGAGGGTGCCGGACAGATGTTTGCAGTTACCACGCTTGACCTTGAAAATGTTCCAAAGAACAAGAAGGGGGAGGTTGATTACAGCAAGGATTTTTTCGGCAAGCAGACCAGCCTGACCGTAAGCGGACAGCTCGAGGGCGAACTCGGAGCCACCGCACTCGGCGAAATCTACACTTTCGGTCCTACTTTCAGGGCAGAAAATTCCAACACTCCGAGACACCTCGCTGAGTTCTGGATGATAGAGCCTGAAATGGCTTTCTATGACATCAAGGACAATATGGACCTCGCCGAGGACTTTATCAAGTACCTCGTAAAATATGCTCTGGACAACTGTAGGGACGACATTCAGTTCCTCAACGACCGCTACGACAACGAACTTGTTGCAAGACTTGAAGGCGTTGTCAATACGGAATTTGTTCGCCTGGAATATACCGAGGGCATCAGGATACTTGAGGAAGCGGTCAAGAACGGTGTCAAGTTTGAGTACCCGGTATCCTGGGGCATCGATCTGCAGAGCGAACATGAACGCTACCTGGTGGAGAGTCATTTCAAGAAGCCTGTCATCCTTACCGGCTATCCTAAGGAAATCAAGGCATTCTACATGAAGCAGAATCCGGATGGCAAGACCGTCAGGGCAATGGACGTACTGTTCCCTAAGATCGGAGAGATCATCGGCGGTTCAGAGCGAGAAGCAGACCTCGGCAAACTGGAGGCAAGGATAGACGAACTCAAGATGAGCAGAAAGAACCTGGAATGGTACATCGATACCAGAAGGTTCGGAAGTTGCCCTCACAGCGGATTCGGGCTCGGGTTCGAAAGGCTTCTGCTCTTCATTACCGGCATGTCCAACATCAGGGATGTCATTCCATTCCCAAGAACACCTAAGAACGCTGAATATTAATAGATTAAAACGATAGCAAAATGTTGGTGATAGGCATCGCCGGAGGTTCCGGTTCTGGCAAGACTACGGTTGTCAAGGCAATAACCGATAAACTTAGCGAAGACAAGGTTGTCGTCATTCCTCAGGATTCTTACTACAAGGACTCCAGCGACCTGAGCGACGAGGAGAAGCGCAACCATAATTTTGACCATCCGGACGCAATCGAGTGGGACCTCCTCTGCGAGCAGCTCAAGGCGCTCAAGGAAGGTCGCAGCGTGGAGCAGCCGATCTATTCATTCATATCCTGTTCGCGTTCCAAAACCGAGACCAAGCACGTTGAGCCTGCAGAAGTCATCATCATCGAGGGAATCCTTATCTTTACCTGCCCTGAACTCAGGAATCAGATGGATATCAAGATATTCGTAGATGCTGACGATGACGACAGGCTTATGCGCGTGATGGAGAGGGACATCAGCGAACGCGGAAAGGACGTGCACTGGGTCATCGAAAGATACAGCCGTACGGTGAAGCCTATGTACCTTCAGTTTATCGAACCTAGCAAGCGATATGCGGACATCATTTTCCCGGAAGGTGGACGCAATCTGGTTGCTATCGACGTAATTACAGCAATGGTTGAAAAATCCTTGAGAGAAAAACAGCAGTAACGGCGTGCCAAAGCGAATTTCCAAAGCTGACCGCGCAGGTCTTTATATCACCGTCATAATTCATTTGGCGGTGCTTATTGTCTTACTGCTCACGGGTTTGAACAGGTCATTGAGGTCTGAGCAGAGTTTCGTGATAGACTTTTCGCGTGAAGAAGAATTGGAACGTATGGCAGAGCAGGTCGAGAGGCTGCGTAAGGAAGCGGAGATGCAGGAGGCAATAAACCGCAGGCTGGAAGAGAAACTCGGCAATGCAGGCAGCGAGCCGTACAGAAACATAGCCGTTGACCGTTCAAAACTCAAGGATGACAGGGGTACTGACGCTGAAGAGCTGTACAAGGATGCCGAGCGTCTGGCCAGGGAACTCAAGTCAGGTTTTGAAGCTCCGGACGAGGATGACTATGCCGACCCGGGAACTGACAGGAAAAAGCCTGAGTCGAATGAAGAGGCTAATTACAGCGGACCTTCCGTAGTATCCTACGAACTTGCAGGCAGGAAAGCCAGCAGACTATCCGTGCCTGCCTACAGATGTATGGGAGACGGTCAGGTAAAAGTTATTATCGGCGTTGACCCGAGTGGAAAGGTCGTAAGCGCAAAAGTCGATGAATCTTGCTCATCCACAGACGGTTGTCTGCGTTCATTCGCAATACGGGCGGCGCGTCTTTCAAAGTTTTCCGCATCGTCTTCCGCACCTGCCAGACAAGGAGGTTATATCATCTACGAGTTTATCAGGCAGTAAAAAAGGAGCCTGCCTGCTGAATTATCAGGCAACTATGACAGCTTTGACGATGTAAAAGGCCATCAGTCCGCAGGCAATCAGCTTCAGGCCCGTCCCCAGAAGAAAGCCGAGGAATGCTCCGAGTCCGGCCTTGAAAGCGGCCCAGACCCCCTTGTCAGTCACGAAGAGTTCTCCTATGAACGCGCCGAGCAGAGAGCCGAGTATCATTCCGACAGGAGGAACTATGAGTCCAATGATGAGCCCCAGGATAGCACCTGTCGAAGCCGCCTTGTGCCCGCCGGTAATGCGGGTTGACCATATAGGGGCCATATAATCCAACAAGGTGACTATCACCGTAATAACACCCCACCATATCATCAGGTTAAGGCCGACGTGTCCACCGATGTACATTAGGAGAATTCCTATCCAGCTGACAGGAGGGCCGGGGATGCCGGGAACTATGCTGCCGAGCAGCCCTACGATGGCCGCAATAATGGCAAATATTTCATAAACGTCCATATTCGGCCGTTCGCTGCCAAATCCGTGCCCCAATTATTCTCTGCCTCACTGATTGCCGGGGTTACGGGCAGAAAGGACGAGTCGGAAGAGTTGGAACTTTACGACTGACAATCTGACTCTCTGAAGTTTCCGGGTACGGATTTCGCAGTGAATTACAACGTTCAATTTAAGTGTGTATTATATGAAACGTTTTATTTCTGTTTTGCTGGCGTTTGCAACTGTCCTTGCTTCACTCTCATCCTGCCAGAAGGATGGTGTCTCGCTTTTTGATGGCAACTACAGTTTCAAGACAAGCGGCACGATGACACTGCGCAAGCATAACGTGATCTCGGAACCCATTACGGCAAGACTGGTTGTCGAATCAGGCCAGATGGATATAACGGATATGGGAGAGGACGGAAGAATGCTCATTACTATGAGCGTGGCAGGTGGTGACATTTTGGCACTGTACGGAAGTGCACAGGGAAAGGAACTTGTTCTGGACGAACAGACCCGTATGGTCGGTGTCAATCTTTTAGGGGGAGAAGCCATCAGTTCCAAGCAGGAAGTCACAGTTGAAGGAAGCGCAAGCAGATACGAGGATATAGTGCTGTTCAATCTGGAATACAGCGGGACTATCACTGTAGCAGGGTCTGAGTATGACATTATAGACTCGGACGTAATCTGCAGGGCAAAACTTAACAGATAATACTATGAAAGCTCTCACAAAGGCATTGCTGATGCTTTGCGCGGCTGTGGCGGCTGCGTCGTGCAGCGGAGAAGTGCGCCCCATACAGAAAAAGGCCACGGTTGCACCCGTAAGCGTCAAGGTAGCGACTCCCGATTCTGCATCAAACGTTTCCGGACCCTGCTATGTCGGCAAGGTAGAAGCATCGGAATCTGCAAGCGTAAATGCCCCGACAATGGGAAAACTGGTCTCAATCAAGGTCAGGCAGGGAGAACGCGTGACTGCAGGACAGGTCGTGGCGGAGATTCAGTCCAGTGCCATAGACAACAGCTACGCCAGCGCCAAAGCGACACTGGAGCAGGCCGAGGACGGTTATTCAAGGCTTCAGCAGGTTTACGGAAGCGGAAGCATTCCCGAAGTCAAGCTTGTAGAAGTACGCACACAGCTTGAAAAGGCCAGGGCTATGGAAGCCTCGGCGCGCAGTGCCAAGGAAGACTGCCTGCTCAAGGCGCCTTTTGCCGGAACCGTAGGAGAATTGTTTGTAAATCAGGGAGAAAGCCTGATGATAGGTGCGCCCGTGATGAGCATTGTCAGCCTTGGGAAACTTGAAATAAGCTTTGCTGTTCCGGAGAGCGAGCTCGCAGCTTTGGGCAAGGGAGACATCGCCAGGGTCGAAATCCCGGCAATAGGGCGCAAAACCCGGGCGAGGCTGGAGCGCAAGGGCGTTGTCGCCTCTCCCCTCTCCCATAGCTACGAATGCGTGCTCGGAAGCATCGCCGACCCGTCCGGACTGATGCCGGGAATGGTCTGCAAGGTCTTTCTGAGCGGGCGCAGGAGCGAAGGCACCGTCATTCCGGCGGGTGCCATAATGACCGATATGAACGGCCGTTACGTCTGGACCGTCTGCGACGGGACAGTCAGCAAGAAGTACGTCCGTACGGGAGAATTCTCCGGAACGGGAGTAGTCATAACCGAGGGGCTGAGCGGCAGGGAGCAGGTGATTGTCGAGGGGATGCGCAAGGTTTCCAGCGGAATGAAAGTCAATACCGTTGAATGATGGAACTCAGGCAGAAGAAGGGTATCGCCGGATGGGTCAGCTGGGCAATAAACGAGAAGGGGCTGGTCTATCTTATTATCGCTGTTCTGGTTGCGTTCGGGGCAGTGGGACTGGTCAAGATGAACAAGGACGAGCTTCCTACCTTTCAGATAAAGCAGGGACTCATTGCCGGCATCTATCCGGGAGCAAGTGCTGCAGAGGTGGAGGAGCAACTTGTTAAACCTCTGGAGGAGACGCTGTTTTCCTACAAGGAGGTCAACCGCGGCTCGACCAAGTCGGTGAGCAGGGACGGAATATGCTACATCTACGTTGACCTGAACTGCAAGCAGAGCGAAAAGGATGCAGTCTGGTCCAAGATTAAGCTCGGGCTGCAGACCCGCAAGATGACCCTCCCGACAGGGGTGCTCGCGGTGGTGGCAATGGACTCGTTCAGCGAGGTGGCAGCGCTGCTCATTACCATAGAGTCGGATGACAAGGGGTACATTGAACTGCAGGAATATGCGGACGAGCTCTGCGAAAGGCTCAGGGCCATTCCGGAGCTTGCCCAGGTCAGCGTGAACGGGAGCCAGAAGGAGGAACTTGCGGTTACTCTGGACAGGGAAAGGCTTTCGGCATACGGGGTCTCACCGGCTTCGCTTGCGCTGAACTACAAGACCGCAACTCTTGGCGTGCCTTCGGGCAGTTTCACTACGGACTATACCAACTCGCCCATACACATAAAGGATGCCGTCAACTCCGAAAAGGAAGTTTCCGAACACATAGTGTTTATGGACCCTGACGGCAAGGCCGTGAGGCTCAAGGATATAGCCAAGATAGAAAGGCGCCTGCAAAAGCCGTCGGGCATAGTGGCATACAACGGAAGGCCCTGCCTGGTGCTGGCCGTGGAGATGAGGCCGGATAACAATATAGTGGCTTTTGGAGAAGCTGTCGGGAAGGTGCTCGACGATTACAGGGAGACACTTCCGCCAAGCGTCAGGATAAGCCGCATAAGTGACCAGCCGAAGGCGGTAAACAGGTCAATATTCAATTTTATAAGAGATCTGTTCATTTCCATTCTGGTCGTTATTCTGGTGATGCTGATGCTCTTCCCTATGAAGTCCGCGCTCATCGCAAGTTCAGGCGTGCCGGTTTGTACGATGATCACGCTGGCGGTGATGTATTTTGCCGGACTGGACCTCAACACCGTGACCCTGGCTGCTATGATAGTCTGTCTGGGAATGATTGTCGATGACTCGATAATCACGATGGACGGCTATATGGACAAGCTGCGCAGGGGAATGGACAAGAAGGAGGCTGCCTGCTCGAGCGCCAGGGAGCTGTTTATGCCTACTTTTGTCGCGACACTTGCCATTTGTATGATGTTCTTCCCTATGACGGGCATCATAGATGGGTATCTGGGGGATTTTGTCAAGATTTTCCCGTGGATGATAAGCATAGCGCTGATGACTTCGCTCGTGTATGCGGTAACCGTGGTTCCTTCGCTTGAGGTGCGTTTCATTACGCAGGATTCGATGAATCGCAGAAAGAATCTGCTGGCAAGAGCCCAGGACAAGTTTTTCAACTTCATACAAAGGATATACGAAAGTGCGCAGGAGTGGTGCTTCAGGCATCCTTGCCTTACTCTGTCAGGCGGAGTCATCGCCGTTGCCCTGGGCATTATAATGTTCTGTTTCAGCAACATACAGATGATGCCTATGATGGAGAGGGACTTCTTTGCCGTTGAAATGCAGCTGGAAAACAACAAGTCCCTGGATGTGACTCTGGAGAGGGTTGACTCGCTCCAGAAACTGCTGCTTTCGGATCCTCGGGTGGAGTCGGTCACCTCCTTTTCCGGCATTGGAGCACCTCGCTTTGCTGCCACCTACACTCCAAAGACGCCTTCCCCGTCCTTCGCTCAGATGATAGTCAACGTGCGCTCCGTCGGCGAGACCGTTGACGTGATAAGGGATTTTGAAAACAGGTACGAGCATGTTTTTCCCGATGCAGTGATAAGATACAAGCAGATGGACTATCAGGGCATAGACGCCCAGGTTATGATAAAGCTCAAGGGAAGCGACCGTGAGCAGCTTCTGCCAGTTGCCGACAGCATAAGGAAATACCTTGCCGGATTTGGAACGGAACTCAAATGGATACACGACAATGCCAGTGACTATGAATCTATAGTCAATGTCGAGCTTGACCAGGACGAAGCATCGAGACTGGGAATAAACAGGACGGCTCTCGCCCTCTCGCTTGCAAGTTCATTTGACGGCCAGTCAATAGCTTCCGTTTGGGAAGATGGTCGCGAGATTCCGGTCAATCTGTACAGCGAGGGCATCTCGAGGGAGATGGACTATGGAACGATAGGCAACCAGCTGATAGCCACATCGGTACCTGGAGTCAGCGTACCTTTGAGGCAGTTCGCATCCATCACTCCGGACTGGGCGCTGAGTTCACTCAGCAGAGAAGGCGGAACCGCTACGGTGTGCCTGTACGCCGACGTCAAGACAGGATTCAGCCAGCCGGCTGTTATGAAGAAAATTAAGAAATACATCGACGAGAACATAGCTCCCGGTCTGCCCGATGGAGTCAGTTTGAGCTACGGTGGTCTGACATCCACCAACGAGCAGCTTTTGCCTCAGATCATACTGTCCCTGCTTGCCGCGATAGCAGTGCTCTTCCTGTTCCTGCTTTTCCATTTCAAAAAGGCCTCGCTCGCGGTTCTCACCCTCACTATGAGCAGCCTGTGCCTGTTCGGAGCATTCTTCGGACTGTGGATATTCAATCTGGATATAGGAATGGTGGCGGTGCTCGGACTGATTACCCTCGTGGGCATCATTGTCCGCAATGGAATTCTCCTGTTCGAATATGCCGAAGACGCGCGTTCAAGCGGAGGTCTGGACGTGAGGAGCGCCGCGCTGGAGGCCGGCAAGCGCAGGATGAGGCCTATTTTCCTGACCTCCTGCACCACCGCTCTGGGCGTGCTGCCTATGATAATCAGCAACGACCTGCTCTGGAAGCCTCTGGGCGTGGTAATATGCTTCGGAACGCTGATGTCCATATTCCTGATTACCTTGATTATGCCTGTTTCGTACTGGCAGCTGTTCAAGAAAAAAGACAAAAAATGAAAAGAATCCTCATAACGCTTTTGGCTTGCCTTGCCGTCTTGTCCGTGTCCGCCCAAACGGTATGCCTGTCCCTCGATGACTGCCTGAGAAGTGCGGAAAACCAGAGCAATGCGGTGCGGGGCTCAAGACTGGATTGTGAAGCGGCACTTGGCCGCAGGACAGAGGCAAGGATGGAATGGTTCCCGTCCGTCAGCATAAGCGCTCTCGCCTTCCATTCCCTCAACCCACTGATAGACATCACGGTAACCGACGTACTTGGAAAAAGTGAAGCCGCATGGAACATCAGGAACGCATTTGAAGACCTTGCGGCCAAATACGGTTTTAACAGCCACTTTACCGCTCTCAACTATGGCTGGACTGCAGCGGTTTCGCTGATGCAGCCCATATATGCCGGAGGAAGGATAGTTAACGGCAACAGGCTTGCATCCCTTGGGGTCGAAGCCGCCCGTCTGCAGCTCAGGCAGAAGGAAAGGGACAATTTCCTGAATATCGAAAAGGCTTACTGGCAGGTGGTTTCGCTACAGGAAAAGGCTATGACCATCAGGCGCTCCGAAGAGCTTCTCGACAGTCTCAAGAAGGATGTCGAGTCTGCAGCCGGCGCCGGTCTTGCCACACCTTCCGACGTCAGCCGGGTAATGCTCAAGAAGAAGGAACTTCAATCAGGCAAGGTCCAGCTCGAAGGAGGGACCAGGCTTGCAAAGATGGCCCTGCTCAATGAGGCGGGGATACAATTCTGCGTAGTAAGGGGCAACGCCTCGGCCACCCGTCCGTACATTGACGACATTTATCTTGCAGGCGACGTCGAAGACCTGCAAGCCCCAGAAAACTACTATGTTCCGGAGGAGGAACTGGCGCAGGGGACGGCCGAGTCGAGACTGCTCCAGCTGCAAGTCGAGGCAAAGGCGCTCGAGAAGAAGATGAGTCTGGGCGAAAGCCTCCCGCAGGTCGGAATAGGTGCGAGCTACGGCTACGGCAGAATGATGGGCGAGCCGCGCGCTAACGGTATGCTGTACGCAATGGTTTCGGTGCCCGTCTCCGACTGGGGCAAGGCTGCCGGCAGGATGAAAAGGCTCGAAGCCGAAAGGCAGAAGGCCGAGGGCGATAAAGAATTCTACGGTAAACAGCTTGTCCTGCAGGCTAGCAGTCTTTGGGTGCAGCTGTGCTGTGCCTGGGAGCAGA
Organism: Bacteroidales bacterium; assembly: GCA_004556005.1. Lineage (GTDB taxonomy): Bacteria > Bacteroidota > Bacteroidia > Bacteroidales > UBA932 > Cryptobacteroides. Next base: position 9,961 of record SFJA01000024.1, read on the forward strand.
TGCAGGTGAGTTCGGAGAGCATAGTCATCGCGGCGGAAAACCAGAGGCAGACCAACTGCAGCTACGAGGCGGGGCTATGTACGCTTTCTGAACTGCTCGAAGCGCAGCTGAGCCTAAGAAATGCCGAAAATCAGCACATAGACGACTGCATAGCCTACCGTATGGCATTGTCCGAATATCTTTCTCTACAGAGATAGAAGGATTATTGATAATAATGTTTAACTTTGCACCGGATATAAATAAGGTTTTTTGTTTATGAAAAAGTTCTTTATCACCCTCGCAGTTCTTGCTCTTGGAGCAACGGCTGCATCTGCGCAGCAGCTCAGCGTAAGCGCAGGCTACCTCAACTCATCTTTCCTGTCATCTGATGACAAGACTGATGCATTTAACGGATTTACCGTGGGAGTAGGTGCCACCAAATACCTCAACGAGTATGTGGGCGTGGCTACAGGATTATACTACAGCTTCCTCAACCAGAGCTCCGAGAAAGGAGTCGGACTTGGCGGATTCTCCGCTTCCGGAAAGGCGTCCACCAACGAGCACTATTTCACCCTTCCTGTACACATTGCCGGAAAGGTTGACTTCGGCGGATTCGGTCTCTTCGCCCAGGCAGGACCTTCACTCAACCTCGGACTTGCATCCAGCACCAAGCTTACCGCAAGTGCAACCGGTCTCGGCTCAACCGAAACGACCAGTGACAACTATGGCGAGGACAGCAGCTACGGACGCTTCGACGTTCTCATCGGCGGCAAGCTCGGAATCGAAGTTGCAGGCGCACAGGTATTTGTAGGATACAACTACGGACTTCTCGACAGGTTCAAGTCTGACAACTACAGCGCACACCGCAGCGAAATTTCTGCAGGTGTTTCATTCCTGTTCTAGTATTTGACCATTAGTTATTTACAAGGGTGACCTAGAAGCCGCGGGGCTGATGGCCACCCTTTTTGCATACCCGCGCCTGAGGCTTGGTTTTGACAATTACCCGAAAAATTCTATATTTGAGAGTTAAACGAAGTTGTCAACCATGCAGACCAACAACACTGAACGAATTGCCTACATCGACTATCTCAGGGTCATTGCCTGTTTCCTCGTAATGCTGGTCCACGCCAGCGAAAACTTTTACGGAGCCGACAGCTCGGTGGGGCTGGCAAGCAACTGTTCCATGCTTCTGAACGAGTCCAACCGCTTCTGGGTGGCATTCTACGATGGTTTCGTGGGCAGGACCTGCGTTCCGCTGTTTATGATTGCTTCGGCATTCCTGCTGGTTCCGATGAAGCCCGGAACCGGTATGCTCGGCTTTTACAAAAAGCGCTTCAGCCGCATCCTTCCCCCGTGGATATTCTTCAGTCTGCTCTACTGTATGCTCCCGCTGCTATGGGGCGGAATGAGCATTGAGCAGTCCATCGCCGACCTTAAACACCTGCCGTTCAATTTTCCATCGATGGCAGGCCATCTTTGGTTTATGTATCCCCTTGTCAGTCTGTATCTTATCATTCCGGTAGTATCTCCGTGGCTCGAGAGGGCAAGCGCAAGGGAAGAACTGGCCTTCCTCGGCTTTTTCGGACTAAGCACCTTCATACCGTGGATGCACCGCTTCCTCTACCCCGAAATCTGGGGCGAAGCCTTCTGGAACGGATTCAATATGCTCTGGTACTGCTCGGGCTTCCTCGGCTACCTCGTTATGGCTCACTACATACGCGTGCACCTGAAGTGGACACGCCGCACCCGCGCCATTGTCGGAGCACTATGCTTCCTTGCCGGATCGGCATTTACCGGCTGGGCATTCTGGAAGGAAGGCGCTCCGGGTGCTCTCATCGATACTCCGAAACTCGAATGGGCGTGGGAATTCTGTATGCCAAATGTCGTCATCGCTTCCTTCGGCGCATTCCTGCTCTTTACCTGCATAGAGCGCAAGAAGGCTCCGGCATTTGTCACCGGACTGTCCCGACTTACCTTCGGCATGTACCTGATGCATATGTTCTTCCTCGTACCTGTCGCCGGGCTGGTAATCGGCGGCAACCCGGCAGAACCGCGGCTGCCAGTATGGCTCGCCATCCCTACGATAGCCGTCGCGACCTATGTCTGCTGCGCGCTTACGACACGCCTACTCTCTCTGCTACCGAAGAGCAAATGGTTTGTAGGTTGCTGATAAAGAACTGATTATGCGTTCAGGTCAAATCCTTTTCCACTCCGCCTTGTTTATCGTCGCGATGCTGCTGTGCGCCCCTTTCGGCATGGTGGCCGCCGCTCGCCGGGACGATGGCGGAAACAGGAAAAAGGTCGCAAGAGCGCTGAAGGCCCTTGACCGGACTCTGGATTCGTGCACAATCTACGACAGGGCAAAGCTTGAGAGGATAGACTCGCTCAAAAAAGAACTCATTGATGCGGAGGAAAGCAGACTGCCATCCTGCTACGGCAAGTTGCACGATATCTACTATTCGTTCCAGTCCGACTCGGCAATGTTCTACACCTGCAAGGAATATGAGTCAGCCATAAGGACAGGCAACGAAAGGCACATGATAAACAGCCTTCTGAACATTGCTCAGCTAAACAACATCACAGGCAATTACTTTGATACAAAGACCATTCTGGACAGTCTTGATCGGGAGTCCCTGCGTCCCGCCCATTTTGCCAGAATGTGTTCTGTTTACAACATACTTCACGAATACGCGTTGGCGCTTTCCATCGGTCCCGAACAGGCGGATTATCACAGAAAAAAGGCAATGGAGTACAAAGATTCGCTGCTTGCCATAGAGAACAACGTCTTTGTCCATACCCACAAGCTGATGGTACTGGGCAGGATGGACGAAGCGATGGACATAGTCAAGCATTACAGCGACTCGCTTCCGATGAACAGCCCGAAAAAGTCAATGGCTGCATTTCTGGTTTCCATCATATACAGGGATATGGGCGAAGAGGATAAGGAAATCATATACCTTGCCCAATCGGTTTCGAGCGACATCATAACTGCGAAGAAGGAGCATACGGCAATGATTCGGCTTGCCAGCATTCTCTTTGAAAAAGGAGACTTGAAACGTGCATACCGCTATATCAACAAGGCGCTCGACGATGCAACCCTGTGCAAGGCTAATCTTAAGATGGAATCTATCTCCAAGCTCATGCCCGCAATCAGCGATGCTCATGACCGTATGGTAAGGCGCAACTACCTCCTGTTGACGCTCGCGCTTGCCCTGATTTGCTTCGTGTCCTTTAGGCTAGTTCAGTCGCTTGCTATGCAAAAGAAACAGAAGAGGGAGCTTGCCAGCATCAACAGACAGCTCGGAGAGGCATCAAACATCAAGAACACCTATATCACGAGGCTCATTCTCGAGTGCAACAGACGCATAGACAGACTGGACCAGTACCGGAAGGACCTGAACCGCAAGGCTCAGAGCGGTGACAAGGACGTGCTCTTGAGAGAACTCAGAAGCCATAGCGTAATCGAAAAGGAATGGAAGAGTTATTATGAGATGTTCGACTCGACCTTCCTTTCAATCTTCCCCGACTTCGTGCAGGAGGTGAACAGGCTGCTTTCCGAGGGCAACGGCATAGTCCCGAAAGTGCAGGGCACCTTGACTCCGGAACTGCGCATCTATGCGCTGATCAGGCTCGGCATCGACTCCTCGGACAAGATTGCTACCCTGCTGCGTTACTCCAAGACTACTATTTACACTTACCGCTCCAAGATCAGGCAAAAGGCCATAAGGCCGGAGTTTTTTGAAGATGAAATAAGGAAAATCAGCTCAATTTAGGGTATTTCAATTTAGATTTTTAGCCCCTAATTTTATGCCATATTACTGATTTTCAATGGATTTGTATTTAGAATATTTAGATTTATCCCAGCACGCCCGGAAACTGAGGTTTTTCGGGCGTTTCCTTTTGTATCTTTGTTCCGGATACAGGAGTTACCACAAGGCTCCTCGGAAATGACACTGAACACTTAATAAATAACCATTCTTATCAACAAACAAAATGAGGAAAAACTTTTCTTTGGCAATCACGGCATTGCTTCTTGTCGTCTGTGTCGGTTGTATGGAAAAGGAGTACCGGTTCAAACTGGCCGATGACCCCGGCTACGTTGATGAACCTGTAGTCGCCGTACGTGCACTTGACGGAGACAGATGGATTGAAGGAGACCTGAACAAGGAAACCAGGACGGTCAACTTCAAGTTCCATACTGTAGCATCTCTGGAAAATGTCGTTCTGGACGTAAAGCTGGCAAAAAACTGGGCCCAGATGACATCCCCAAAAACCACCAGATTTGAGGCCAATCTCAAGAACGGCTACAAATTTTCGGTAAACGACGGCGTTGATGACATCCCGTATGTCGTAAACGCAACGATGTTCCAGCACATCAAAAACGTGGATGCAAGCTTTTCAGGAGAGAAAATCTCCCTCACCCTCGCCGAGGACTCCTTCTCGGGTTCATTCACTTCAGTATTTCTCCAGTCCGACCTCAAGAGCGTAGATATCGAACTTGAACTTGACGAGGATGCGGAACTGCTGAACGCGGAAGACGAACTCAAGGGCGTAGATTTTTCTGACGGCTCTGCGCTGAAGCTGGTTGTCAACGACAAGGCAGTCGGAAAGTCAAAGGCATACTATGTATATGTCAATCCATCCGATGTCGTTAATCTCGGATCAAGCTGGACTGAACTTACCAAGACCTGGCAGAGCCGCTACAACATCCAGTTCGGCAACATGAGGATGTACACCACCTCTAACCTTGTCGGGTTCAGCGGAAACATAGCTTACCTCTTTACCGTTCCGGCAGAAAGAGTGCAGATGAAGGTGATGGAAAAGAACGACACCGGAACGGATCTGGCAAAGATGTCCCCTGCCGTACGAAACAACAGGGACTGGACTCTCTTCCTGTCTTTGCAGGGTCCTGGCGTATGGCATCTGGACGGCAGCACCGCCACTTCCAACTTTACATATTACAGTCCTCTGGCCTACGGACCTGACAAGACGGGCAACACACGTGTTCTCAGGAATGACGGATTCGGAGGCAGCAACAAGGCATTTGCACCGGCAATGGGCATAGAAAACGGAAAGGTATCGATACGTCCTGCAGGCACTGATGGCGGATACCTCTACAGCTACTCCGATGCAAAGGGCAGCGGGCAGACCGAATGGACTCCTGAAAGCGCATTCGGCGGATATTTCCAGATCGTCAAGGACGGAAACAACCTGATCAGCGGCGAGGGAGAAAAATTCTACCAGATCTACAACAACGACTGGCGCTACTACGGAGAAGGACTTACCACCTTCTGGTCTCCTGACTGGGGCAAGGCCGTGCCTATCATCAACCACGACATGCTCAGAACAGGACGCATTGCCATAGGTTGCACCGCCAAGGGTGACCTCGTGATTCTCAGCGTGGAGAAATTCGTAAACACCCACAACCAGGGACAGAACGTCGATGCCGGCCACAACGGAGGATCCGGAGACACCAGAGGCGTAACTCTCTATGAACTCGGAAAGGTAATGTCGGATCTCGGCTGCGATGCCGCTATGACCGTGGAAGACTACAACTGGTCTTATCTCCTTCTTCAGGACGGTTCCGAAAGGGGCAAGGACGTATTCAGAACCAACAACAGATGGGTACTGGATGCAAAGAACGCAGCCTATGGCACTATGAAGGCAGAGAGCACGGAACCCGTCAACCTCATTATCGTCAGCTTTAAATAGTATCCAGATATGAAACATTTGAAATACATATTCGTTTCGCTGGCCCTGATGGTATCCATAGGGTTGTCAGCCCAGAACGGCAGCCGCAGGATAAGCGGTACCGTATCAGACGCGGCAGGACAGGCGGTAATCGGAGCATCGGTTATAGTGCCGGGCACCACCATAGGCACTTCCACTGACGAGAACGGCCGCTATGTACTTAGCGTTCCGGAACAGACCAAGGCAGTTGAGGTTGCCATAATAGGTTATGCAACGCAGCGCGTCACGCTTGATGCCAATGTAACATACAATATTGTGCTTCAAGACGATACAACCTTCCTTGATGAAGTGGTCGTAGTGGGATACGGCGTGCAGAAAAAAGTCAACCTTACCGGAAGCGTGTCTTCGATGAGCTTTGACAGCGAGAGCGTGAAGTCACGGCCTATGTTTAACGCCACCCAGGCCCTCGCCGGCGCAATGCCGGGTCTTCAGGTAATGCAGGGCTCCGGAAACCCTTACGAGGAGAATTTCTCCATACTCGTACGAGGCACCGGCACCCTCAACTCTTCCGGCCCGCTCGTACTCGTTGACGGAATGGAACAGGGACTCGGCAACATCAACCCTGCCGACATCGCCTCCATCAACGTGCTCAAGGACGCTGCATCCTGCGCAATCTACGGTAACAGGGGTGCCAACGGCGTAATCCTCATCACCACCAAAAACGGATCTTCAAAGGAAGGACAGGCCGAAATCACCTACGACCTCACACTCTCATATGACCAGCCTTTCAAGATTATACATACCATTTCCGATATGGCTACCTATATGGAGATGTACAACGAATCCTGCGTAAACATCGGCGGTGCACCGCAGTTCTCACAGGCCACCATCGATGACTGGAGGGCAGCAAAAGCCGATCCTATGGGACGTGCCGAGTCAGGCTACTACAACTATATGGCCTACCCTAACACCGACTGGTGGGAAGAGATCTACCAGAACAAGATTATGCAGAAGCATACCATCTCAGCCAGCGGCAGGGACAAGAAGATGGGTTACAACGTATCCCTTTCCTACATCGACAACCCGGGAATCATCGAAAATACCGGTTACAAGCGCTACTTTGGAAGGGTGAACGTTTACGGACAGGTTACCGACTGGCTTAAGATAGGCGGACGCATCTGGGGCTACAACACCGACCAGGAAAGGAGCAACGTGGGTTCGCTCACCTCTCTCAACACACAGAAGATGACACCTGACATCTACCCATACTCAAAGTCACTTGGCCTCTACGGCGGTCCTCAGGCATACGGACAGGATCCTCAGGCTCACAACCCTCTCTGGGACATGAACACCAGCCGCGGCTACACCAAGAACACCCAGTTATTCACCGATTGGTACGTCAATGTAAACTTCCTGAAGTACTTCTCCTGGAACACCGACCTCTACTACAAGGACTACAGGCAGGAGGAAATGAGCGTGGACAACAGCTTCGGAAAATACGACTTCCTTTCCGACTCATACGTAATCTCACCTCCAGACCCGTCCGAATTGTACTCATATATGTACAACAAGCGCGAGAACCAGGTGAAATTCTCCTCCATTCTCAACTTCAACCGCAGCATAGGCAGGCACGACGTCTCCGCGATGGCCGGTTACGAAATGACCCACTTCGAGTACCGTGACTTCAGCGCAACCAAGCTGGGGCTCCAGGACCCGTCCGTCGGTGACCTCAACGCAGTTGCAGAACCTTACGCATCAGGCGGTTACGGCACCGAATACGCTGCCCGTTCATTCTTCGGACGCGTAAATTACGCCTATGCCGGCAAGTACCTCTTCGAGGCCAACCTCAGAGCCGACGGTTCATCAAGGTTCGCTCCGGAGTACAGATGGGGATTCTTCCCTTCATTCTCGGCAGGCTGGCGTATCAGCGAAGAATCGTGGCTGAAGGACAGCGGAAAGGTTGACAACCTCAAGCTCCGCCTCTCCTGGGGACGCCTGGGCAACAACTCCATCGGCAACTATGACTGGCAGTCCACCTACGGCACGGCCAACTACGTATTTGGCACGGACGAAATCACCAACGGCATAGCTATCACCTCGATAAAGAACTACGCCCTCACCTGGGAAACCACTTCTGTAGCCAACGTCGGAGTTGACTTCGGCTTCCTGAAGAACCGACTCACCGGTACGATCGATCTCTACAACAAGCTCACCGACGGCATCCTCTACACCCCGTCCATGTATATGGTAATGGGCAACGCCGGTGCTCCGAAGCAGAACATCGCCGAAGTGACCAACAGGGGCATCGAGTTTGAGCTCGGATGGAAGGACAATGTCGGCAAGGACCTCTTCTACAGCATCTCTGCCAACGTCGCCTACAACAAGAACTGGGTCAGCAAGTACAAGGGCGAGCTCCGCGAAGGTTGGGAGACCGATCCTGTCACAGGCGATAAGGTCTGGAAGACCAACATCGGCGACGTTTCGACCGGCGGCACCAACAGGGTTGTCGAAGGCCATATGATAAACGAATTCTACATGCCGGACACCTACAAGGGCACCGGCACCTACTGGAATGCCGACGGCACACCTGACGTGAACGGCGGTCCGGTGGACGGTATGATCAGGACCACCAACGATATGGCCTGGCTCAAGGCAATGATGGAAGAGGGATACTCCTTCTATCCTCAGCAGGGCATAGGCAAGCAGAAGATATGGTATGGCGAATACATCTACGCCGACCGCAACGGTGACGGACTCTACGGAAACTCCTACGACAGCGCTTTCCAGAACTGCTCTACCACACCGAAATTCAACTACGGTCTGCAGGCGAGCCTGAGCTGGAAGGGTCTGGACTTCTCGATGAGCTGGGCCGGTGCCGCAGGATTCTCAATCTACTACTACCGTCAGGCATCCAACTCTTCCAACACCATCTACGGCTACGCCATTCCGCAGAGCCTCGTTGAAGACCGCTATTTCTTCGACCCGAAGAATCCTGACGATCCGCGCACCAACATCAACTCCAGGAATCCGCGCCTTGTCAACCTTACCTCAAGCCAGTCTTCAGCAACCTCATCCCTGCATCTTTGCAAGGGTGACTACCTGAAACTCAAGAACCTGACACTGGGTTACACCCTTCCTGAGAGCCTGACCAGCAAGATCAGCATCAGCAAGATCAGGGTATATGCTACCGGAGAGAACCTCTTCGCTATCACGGAGTTCCCGGGACTTGACCCTGAAATGCGCGCCACCGCCGGCTACTCGACTATGCGCCAGTACGCCGTAGGTCTCAACGTTACATTCTAAAACAATGGAGAAAGCCAATTATGAAAAAGTCAATCATATTTGTTTTTGCAGCTGCGCTCGCGCTGGTATCCTGCCAGAGTCTTGACCTGAGCAGCTCCTACCAGGTGGCTTCATCCAACGTATGGGGCAAAGCCACTCTCGCCCGACAGGCGGTAAACGGTATATACAACGAATTTTACACAAGATCCTCCACCAACATCAACGAAGATGACTGGAGGGTCATGTACGAGGCGTATTCATCCGTAATGGATACGGACAAGAACTGGTACGAAAACCAGAAGGTATGCTACGGCGACGGCACTCCTGCAAACGGAACCTTCTCAGAGATGTTCAAGTACTACTATACCTTCATCTTCAGGGCCAACGATGTCATTAGTCACATCGACCTGGTACCAGATATGGAAGACTCCGAAAAGGCTATGCTCAAGGCTGAGGCAAAGTTCCTCAGGGCCTACGGCTATATGAACCTCAACGTGCTCTACAGGGGCGTTCCACTCTATATGGAGTACATCGAAAACGCCAGCAACGCCAACAGGCCGCGCTCCAGCGAGAAGGAAGTATGGGAAGCCATTATCCAGGACCTTACGGACTGTGTCAACGAAGAATGCCTTCCGGACCGCTACAAGGCAGGTTCCGAAGGCTACGGCCGCGTCAGCAAGGCTGTCGCCCTTGCCTACAGGGGACAGGCATACCAGTGGATGGCAGCAAGGTCCGGAGAGGATCCTGAAAAATACATACGCCTCGCGCTCGATGACTTCAAGGCTCTGGAAGAATTCGGCTTTGCCCTCTACCGCGGAGCGGGCAGCGAGAGCTTCAAGATGCTGCTCAAGCCTGCCAACGAGCAGTGCGACGAAATGATCTTCTCCATCAGGTGCACCCAGAAGAGCGGTATGGGCAACCCTCGCGCCGTGCTCTTCGGAAACCGCGATACCGGTGTGACCTCCGGTGCCTGGAACAACTACATTCCTAACCCGGCGTTTGTCGAGTCTTTCGAAAATGCTGACGGCAGCAAGTTCGACTGGGAGCAGTACTGCCCGGGCTGGCACGATATGACTCCGGAGCAGAGGTCAGTGTTCTTCCTGCGTAACGAAATGACTGACGCGGAGATAGCTCAGATGACAGCCTACGGCTCCGATATGAGCAAGTACGAAAAGTACACCAACGAGAGCCGCATCAAGGCAGCTTACGACAACAGGGACCCGCGTCTGAAGATGTCCATCATCACTCCTTATTCCACCTACTACGGCGGAATCTCCGGAACCGCGTACACCTTCACCCTCCGCTGGCCTTACAGGTCCGATACCAAGGAGCCGCGGGACATCAGAACCGACACCAACTCGATGTTCTACTACCTCTGGAGGAAATATGTACCTGAAGGACTGGAAAATACCATCCGCTGGGTATACGAGCAGGACAACATCCTCTGCCGCTACGCCGAGATACTGCTCCGCCGTGCCGAGTGCGAAAACGAACTGGGCAACACCGATGAGGCAGTAAGACTCGTCAACCAGGTACGCGAACGCGCCGGTCACATAGCGCTGAACAGCAACGAAGCGACCACGGTCAGCGGCCAGGACGATATGCGCGAGAGGATCAGGAACGAATTCTACTGGGAACTCGGCGGCGAGGATAGCATGTACTTCAACGAGCTCAGGTGGGGCGTATGGCTGGACAGGAAGTTCCGCGACCGCTCTTCCGGTCAGTACGGCGAGATAAATACCAACGGTCTGATGCAGGTTTGGGGAACCAAGACCTACACCTGGTACGCCCTCGGCGACTATGTCGTGGCCTGGCCTATTCCTGCAAAGGAACGCGAGATGAACCCGAGTCTCACCCAGAATCCTGGTTGGAGTGATTAATTCGCATTGATTATGAAGAATTTACATACTTTATTTGCAGTCTTCTCCGCAGCCTTGCTCATGCTTGGCTGCGAAGAGAAGGTCATCGACGAGAGACCTGTGAAACCAGAGCAGGACGATGACAGATATACCTTCACAAAATACCAGAACCCTATCATACGCAACAACTGCGCAGACCCTTCAGTGCTTGACGACCGTGAGCGCAGCGGCTACTTCTACGCCTACAGTACGCAGAACGGCACCAGCGGCGACTCCAAGTGCGTCTATCTGCCTGTTTACAGGTCAAAGGATATGGTAAACTGGGAACTGGTCGGCAATGCATTCGGCGGAATGAACCGTCCTCAGTGGGTTGACGAGACTCGAGTCTGGGCACCTGACATCGAATACATCAACGGCCGCTATGTGCTCTATTATGCGCTCGGAAGTATGAACGATCCTGCAAGGAGCGCCTGCGGCGTGGCAGTATCGGACAGTCCGGAAGGGCCTTTCACCTGGGAGAACATCAAGGATCTCAACCCTCTTGCAAAAGAGCACGGAATGCTTGTTGACTATGCATCGCAGGGAGTATCCAATGCCATAGACGCCAATATCATACGCGACCAGAAGACAGGAGATATATACCTGTTCTGGGGAAGTTTCGGAAGCAACTCCGGAGTATGGGCGATACAGCTCACCGATGACGGTCTTGCAATTGCCCCGGGAGCGCAGAAGACCTATATATGTTACGAGATGGAGGGCACCTATGTCCACTACAAGAACGGTTACTACTACTGTTTCGGCTCGATGGGAAGCTGCTGCTCCGGCAAAAACAGCACCTACCACATTGTCGTAGGACGCTCACAGAACATTCTCGGACCATATGTAGGACGTGATGGCAACTATATGAACAAAAAGAGCTCTGCGTTCAACAACACAAAAAACTGGATTATGTCCAACCCGGAGAACCTGATCTTCGCCGGTACTGGCCACAATGCCGAAATCATTACCGACGACACGGGTCACGACTGGATGTGCTACCACGCCTACTGGCAGGGAAACAACTACGACGGACGCTGCATGAATATGGACGAAGTCATCTGGGGTGACGGCTGGCCTTCATTCAAGACAGGGCATCCATCCGAGGGCAAGATTTCAGGTCCTACCTGGAACAAGACCGAATCGAAGGCAGGTCTTATCGTGAGCGACAACGATGATGCCCAGCCGCTGCTCGAAACAGGAGACCCTTGTTCCTGCAGGAACACCTGGAGTCTGTCCCAGGAAAGTAAAGAGAACAATTTATACGAAGTAAAGCTTTATGAATAAAGTATATAGGATATTTGTTACCGCCCTTGCCGCTGCCGCGCTAAGCGCCTGCGTACAGGAAGTGGACGCTCCAGTCCCTAACGAAAGGCCTGAACGGCCTGACGTTCCGGCAATAGTGGAAAGCTCATTCAACGTGACAAGACTCGCTGTCACGGGAGCCAATGTCAACTGGGTTGACAACACCGAGGCGCTCGTTGCCAACGATGCCCAGGAAGGACTCCAGAAACTGGTTGCCTCAGGATCAAAGTCCCTCAATACCGTATTTAGCGGAGAGCTCTCAAATCAGGCAACTCTCTATTACATAATGTATCCGGCTGAGATGTGCAGCTCCTTTGAGGAAGGAAAGGCACATTTCTCCATACCTTCAGAGCAGACTCTGGGAGCTCAGGGCGAAGTCCTCTCAATGCCTTCCAGCGCACTTACCGCGCTTCCAAAGGCTACGATGAGAAACCACGCCGCCGCAGTAACCGTCGATTGCCCATTCAACGACGTCAAGTCACTGACCCTTAAGACCGTGGCCTCCGAGGCCCTGACAGGAAGCATATGTGCTGATGTCTTTGAAGGAAGTGTGAGCGTTGAGCAGGAAGACGCATCTGCCATTGTCCTCAAGGCTGCCGAGGGTGCCCTCTACCCCGGAACTATCAGTTTCGTAACCCTTCCGGGAGAAATCTCCGAGGGCTTTGTCCTCGAGGCCGAAAGCGTTGACGGTCAGAAGGTCAAGACCTATTTCTATGGACACTTCTCTCTTGCCGAAGGCAAGTCTTTGAGCCTTGGCGGCATCAGCAGGCCTCTCCCTCAGAAGGAAAGCTTCAAGGCAGAAGCCGTTGCCGCCACCTCATCAACCCTGAGTTTCAGCTGGTCGCCAAGCAATTTTGCCGATGCGGCCGCCGATGCAGCATCAGCATACAGCTTTGCTCTCTATGCCGACAGCGCTTGCAGCGAACCGATAGTCGAATTCAAGTCTCCGGCAGGTCTTTCCGCCTGGGGAAACAAGACTCCGCAGTTCATCTTTACCGGTCTCGAGCAGAACCGTTCATACTGGTTCAAGGCTGTAAAGGATGACTATTCAATTGATGATGAATTTATTGCGACAAGCAACGCAGTTGAGGGCAAGACCAGCGGATTTGATATAATCTATGCCGAAGGTAACGGCAAGGCAGGTGATGTCATACTCAGCGAAGATTTCTCAGAACTTCTCTGGTTCGGTGACGGAGTCGGTGGTTCGATAGGTCACATCAACTTCCCTGCATACAAGGACGGAAAGGTTCTTGGAAGCAATCCTGGACAGGCGCTCGGAGAAGGCAAGACCACTGACCTTGTAACCTTCGAAGGCTGGGGCAGCGAAGCCCGTCTCTTCCGTGAAATGGCTGCCGCCGTTGCCGGCACGCGACTCGACAAGTGGGGACAGATCAATGAAGGCGCGGCAGCTCTCGTCTGCATGCGTCCGGGCTACGTGAAACTTGGAGCGGAAAGATACTGCGGACACATCGTAACTCCTGAACTGGGGGGAATTCCGGAAGGCAAATACGCCGACCTCAAGGTCAGCCTCAAGGCCTCACGCTACGAGTCCGACCCTTGCAACGCCATCATCAACGTAATAAGGGGCAGCAACGGTGACAATCACGACGTAAGCGTTGAATCGACCTCTCTGGGCGCACGCTTTGACATCGACTCGGAAAGGGGATGGAAAGAATACAGCGTGACCGTACGTGGCGTTGCGAATGGCAGCCGCCTTGCGATAGGTATGGACAGGGCAAAGAGCGGAACCACGGCTGGTGCAGCACAACTCAGGATGTTCCTCGACGAAGTAAAGGTTGAAATTGTGAAAATCAATGATAACCCTACACTCTCAGATCCTGTCGTTTCCGTAAAATCCGCATTTACCGATGCTGTGGTAAGCTGGCCTGCAGTGCCATACAGCAAGGGATACAGGGTTTACCTCAACGGAAATCTGGAGTCAGAAACCGAAAACAATTCCGTACATCTTCACGGACTTGAAATGGGTAGCGAATACACCGTCAGGGTGGTTGCATACGACAGCACCCAGGAAAGCGAGACAGAAAGCGCTTTCGTCACCAAGAGAGTATGGCAGGTCAAGGAAAGGAACCAGGGATGCCGAATGGCGACGTTCCAGTGGGACCCTCTTGAGGCCGATTACGGAAAAATAGACATCAACGGCAACGCGAGACTTTACGAGATGGTGATATATTCCGATGCCGCCTGTCAGAACGCAGTCTATACCTGCTATCCTTACAACGGCTATTCAAGTACAAACACGGCATTTGCCAACTCGTCCTGGCTTGGAAAGAAGGGAGGAGTAAACCTCGTTTACAACACGAAGATTACCTTCGGAAGCCTCAAGCCGGCTACCACCTACTGGTTCCGTGTCCGTTCTCTTGACCAATACACAATCACTTACCACGCCAGCGGCAGTGACAAGAAGATGACCAACCCGGCAGGTACTTCCGACTGGTCGAAACCTATTGAGTTTACGACGCCTGCAAGGCATACCCTTGCCGCCAACGAGGTGATTTACTGCGGATTCGATGATTTCTGCTTACAGATGGACTATGGCAACGGATGCGTCGGAACAACGCCTGCCACGACAAGCCGCAACACATATGCCGGCCAGGTTGCCAATGGCGCCAACCATTATTCCGGAAAATTCTGCACTTACGAGTTTGCTATAGGAGGACATCAGCCTGACACCTGGGGATTTGCTTCAGGTTCGAAATACATCGACGGAAGCCAGAATCCTACACCTACCCAAAGTTGTATCAAGTGCAATGCGAATGCCGGTGATGCCGCAGGATGGTATATGTCACCTCAGACACGACCGATGATGGGTGCCGTGTTGCTTGACGGCGACAGGAGATGGGTTGCAACCCCTGGTATCAACAGCGATCTTCTCAAGACTGACCAGACGACCGCCTGCACCTTGAGTTTCACTTACATCGGTGTTTCAAACTCACCTTCGTCATTCGCCCAGAAGCTTGAAATCAGGCAGTACAACCCGTCAGCCATCTATGACGGCAAGACCTACAAGGTAGTCGGAACAGTCACTGTTGCCCCTCCTTATCTTGAGGGAGCCGCTGCTACCAACACCGACTTCACCTTTGACTACCGTGGAGCAAGCGCAAGCGTGGATGTAGATCTCTATCAGGAGTCTATCGTCTTGTCATAGATGACATTAAAGTTGTAAAGAAATAATCAGAGAATGAATTGTTTCCGAAAATTATTGCTGGCTGCGGCCGTCGTCGTGCTCGTTTCCGCCATTGACGGATGTACGGGCAGGACGGCTGCCGTCAAGCCGCCTATGATGGGATGGAGTTCCTGGAATGCCTATATGGTCGATATCTCGGACTCCATCATCACCCATCAGGCAGAATTGATGAAAGAAAAAGGGCTGTTTGACGCCGGTTACCGCTTCGTCAACATCGATGACGGATTCTTCGGCTACAGGGACTCCCTCGGCCGTATGATTCCCCACCCTCAGCGCTTTCCGAAGGGCAGTGAAGGGATGAGAGAGCTTGTTGACCGCATACACTCCCTCGGCCTCAAGGCAGGAATCTACTCGGATGCAGGTCATAACACCTGCGGTTCGAGTTACAACCACGACCTGAACGGACTCGGAGCCGGACTTTACGGACACGATGTTGCCGACGCGCAGAGGTATTTCAACGAATGGGACTTCGACTTCATCAAGATAGACTACTGCGGCGGCCGCGACCTCAGGCTGGATGAGGCAGAGCGCTACACACGCATCAGGGAAGTCATAGACAGCGTGGCCTGTAAGCCGATAGAGATAAACATCTGCCGCTGGAACTATCCGGGTACCTGGGTGGACAAGGTAGGAGATTCGTGGAGAATCTCCGGTGACATCAGGCCTGTATGGTCCTCCATCAAATACATAGTCGGCAAGAACCTTTATCTTTCCGCATACGCTTCCGACGGGCATTACAACGATATGGATATGCTCGCGGTCGGATACAACATCAAGCCTTCGCCTTTCTGGGAGGATGGTCTGGGACTGAGCTACACCGAAGAGGAAGCGCATTTCAGCATCTGGTGCATAATGAGTTCGACATCATCACCAACGAGGAGCTGATTGCAATCAACCAGGACCCTCTCGGACTGCAGGCGCACGTTGCCCAGCACAAGGGCGAGAGCTACGTCTTTGTCAAGGACATACTGCGCAAGTGGTCCGGAACCAGAGCGGTCGCTTTATACAACCCCGCCGACACTGCA
>SFJA01000093.1 GCA_004556005.1 Bacteroidales bacterium
CTTGCAACCTTGACGATGGCTTTGCTCGGAACCATCTTCTTGCAGTTGTTCAGGTAGCATAGCTGCATCGATTCATCCTTGCGGATGGCTACCCAGGCTGCCTCAATGATGTTGCTGCGCAGGATGGCATGCTTTCGGAGAGTAATGTCCCCGACACCTTCATGCTCACCGCTTGAGTGGCACATCGGGATCATACCGACGTAAGCCGCAAGTTGCTCGGCATTGGCAAAACGCGTTACGTCCACGATCTCCGCCAACAGCGCAAGACCGGTGGTCTGGCCTATGCCGGGAACCGTCATAAGGAGCCGTAGTGTATCCTCGAACTTCTCGCTGTGCGACAGTTTGCGCAATGCCCTCGTTATCTCCAACTTTTGTCTGCGCAGGTCCTCGAAGGCAATGAACCGCTTTGACCAGTTCGAGTTCGGCTCAAGGTATTCCTTTGGGATATCTATGCCGAGATATCGGAGCTGGGACTTGATCCGGTTCTTCTGCCGTGTCGTATCCTTCGTAATCGAGTTCTTCAATCTTATCAAAGAGCGTATCTCCAGAGCTTCAGCATCTGGGGTGTATATGCCCCTCAGTTGCTTTGCTCTCAGGCAAACAGCAAGCTTCTTGCTGTCTACCGCATCTGTCTTGCGCAGCTTCTCGCTGCTCATGGTCGGCACGTCAGCAGGGTTCACCACAATGTTGTGTATTCCCAATTCCGTCAATCTGTCGTGTATCCAGAACCCGCAGAAGCCCGCTTCATATACGGAGTAGTACTCCGCGTCCGGATATCTCATCGTCAAGGTCTTGTGCAGTGCTTCCGGACTTGCATCCTGGCTGTACTTCTTCAAGACTGACGTCTCCGACAATATTGTCACCGACCAACTCTTCAAATGGACATCCAATCCTATGTAGATGTTTTGTCCTTTGAAACTAATTTTGTTTCTTTGTTCCATAAAGCTGTGATTTAGAGGTTTTCATTTTGTTTGCACTTTAAATGTAACCAAAAAATCGACAGCTTTATTTTATTCAAACTCATGAAAAACTTCCGGGGGTCTGCCTTAGCGGCAGGGGTCGGAACCCCTGAGAGCGCTCCTCATGAGCTTCTCGGAAGCTCACTCCATTTTTATTTGCGTTTCAAACATAGGAACTGTTTTCTATAAGGGATTTCTTGTCCTCAACGAACATGCACTCCGACAGTTCATCCTCGAACCTGGCTCTGAACGGGTCCCTGACAAGAGCCGCGCCGATGAGTATTACAATCTCGTCATGGATTGGCTGCCTTGCTCTGATGTACTCCGCCTGCGTCATCTCCCCATCCTTGAATCTATGCTTGAGCCGTCCGCTCTGGGCCTCAAGCTCCTGCAGTTTCTGCCGGTCGGGGGCGACCCTCTCCATCTCCTGCCTGTTGAACGATGCCGCCCATTCGGTGAATCCGGCGAGTTTGCGCCTGATCTCCTCCCGGCGGCTCCTGAGAATCATCCAGTCGGTGTAAAGCCCTATCAGGACCTCACGGGCTCCGTCAACGCACTGCTGTGTGGCCGGGCCTCCCTCGACGCCTCCCTCGAAAAGGCTCACTCCTGGGCGGTTCCGCCGGAAGAATGTCTGCTGACGGTAGTATATATCCTTGCGTCCTGTGCATTCAACCGGAGAAGTCATGTTCACAGCGAAACCGTATCTGTCAAACGTCACCGTAGCCCTGACGGCCACCCCGGCCACATCGAATCCCATGGCATCCCCGCTGTGGAAGGGCTCATGCATCGGGAGCCACTCCCCTTTCAGAGCCCCTTCCCTGATGATCTCGCGGATCATCCCGTCCTTTTTCTCAGACAAATCCATACCGAACAAAACGAAGGCCCCTGTGGGCCTGCATATCTATATACCGGCAATATCCCTGCGGATTTCCATGATTTTTTTAGGTAGAGCAGGAAAGGCTCCGCTGAAATCCCGGTAAGAATAAGTGCAAGCTATCCAAAAAAGGGGCTGCAAGCATCCCAGCTAAAAGAAAATCACTAACTTTGACACTCAGAGCAAGCAAAAACATCTTATTTATGAATACAACTTACGAAGTAGGCAAGACCTACGAACTCAGATTCGCCAGCACCATCGTCAAGGACGGCGCCCAGTACATCGTTGCCACCGACGGGCCCAACGACTTCACCATCAAGCCCTACGACTACCAGACTGAGTATTCTCTAATACCCAGCATCCTCTCCTGCTACGTTAGAAAGATAGGGTTCACAGGAATGCCTTACTTTGAGCAGTCCAAGGAGGCTGTTCTCAAGGACAGATACTACCAGTTCGGCGGCACCCATACCTTCACCATCGACGAGATACATCTCGACGCCAACTCCAACAAGCAGTTCTACGTGCTTTCGGACGAGTTCGGCATCACCCACCGCTACTATCCGAAGGACGGGGAGGAGGTAAAGAAGAGCGGAGACCAGGTCTCACTCGTCGTGAAGGGCATCGTACCCGCCCAGAACGGCAAGAACAACGCCAGACTGGACCTTGACGTCAAGGCTCCCGCCACCGCCGGTGCGCAGCTCGTGTACTCCACCGCCAAGCCTGTGTATCCGAAGAAATCAGGCAAGAACTTCGGCTCCGAGGACGCCAAGAAGGAGTTCAAAAGCTCCATCGTATACCCTGCGGGTGACACCTTGCCCGACATCGACAAGCAGCTCGGCATCATATGCCGCACCATCGCCGGTTTCATGAACGCCGGTGGCGGCACCCTTTACATCGGCGTGTCAGACAGCGGATACATCTGCGGCATCGAGGGCGACTACAGCCACCTCAATGACGGAGACGAGGACTTCACCTACAAGGAGAACGACGACCATTATATGCTCAAGATTACCAACCGCATATGCTCTGTGCTCGGCAGAACGGCCGGAACCCTCATTGATATGGAAATCAAGGAGGAGGACGGAATGAAGTACTGCGTCGTGGACATCAAGAAGGCATCCCGCCCTATATGGTACGAGGGCAACAAGCTGTTCGTCAGAATGATTACCACGAACCGTATGCTCAAGAACGATGAAATCACACAGTTCGTCCTTGACAGAGTTTCCAAGAACTCCTTCGTCAAGCAGAAGCAGGAGGAGGCTCCTGTTGCGGAGAGCGCTCCCGCCGCTCAGGCACAGAGCGCCGCAGCTCCGGCAGCTCCGGCACTTGCCGTCCAGCCGGCTCCCGCAGCAGTGGTTGTGAAGAAGGCCAAGAAGGTCTGGAGACATATCACCTTCTACGACAACGGGAACTGGTCATTCCAGAAGAACGAACTCCAGGGTCCCGACGTTGTCATCAACGCCGAGATACCCGAGGACGCCAAGCAGAAGGGACTCATTCTCATTCTCGCCTATGAGAACGGACACGTGGAAGCCACCCAGCTCAAGGAGGTCCTCTACGGCAAGAACGGACTCCTCCCGGAAGGCAAGCGCCGCGGTCAGGGTCTCTGCCTCGCCAACGGCAAGGTCGTGTCGGTGTTCTGCGTGAAGAAGAAGGACATGCTCCTTCTCACTAGCGAGGTGGCCGGTGAAAAGTACGTGAAGGCTCTTGACGTCGACACGCTCGGCATCCACGACAGAATGGGCAAGGGCAACGAGATAGTCCGCGAGAAGGGCGCCACCCTTGTAGATGTCGTCCGCATCCTTGACGACGCTGGTGCGCGCATCTCCCTCAAGGGCAGCGGCATCTTCATCGAGAAGAACCAGAAGTACACCAAGGGAGGCGTCAAGCTGACAGCCCTCGCTCCGAACTACAAGACGTTCATCGACGGATTCGGCGCCACGGCATAACCTTTACACTCCCCCGCCCTGGCCAAGACGGCCTGATACATTGAACGCCTGTGATCAAATCCGGTCACAGGCTTTTCATATTCCGACGGAGTCTTAGACTCCAGCGCTTATTTCGTCTTTATCTCAAGCTCTATCGAGCCTTCATCCACCAGGTCCATCAGGTCCTTTCCCGAAAGTACACCCATGTAATACAGGTAGGCCGAGGCCTTGCTCCAGTCCATGTAGGCGGAGCCGTCCGCATCCGCCTTCAACGGAGCACCGAGCGCCCCGTCATCGATGTATATGTTTCCGTATGCCTTCGGAGACGAGGTCCACACCTTCTGCGTGGGATTCTCATTGACTCCGTACAGAGGGATCCCGCGCTTCTCGAACCAGTCCAGGGAGGGCTGCAGGGTGTCCACACCCTCGGAGTCCCGACTGCGCATCGTGCTCAGCACTAGATCGCATCCGTTAGCGACCAGCCTTTTCAGCACAGGTTCGGCGCCGATATCCTTACCCACGGCGGGATAGGCATGCTTGACACAGGTCCCGTCGAAGTCCAAAACAATAACACAACTGCCCTTTCTCATTCAGCTAAAGTTTCTTTGATTTACATCCGGGGAAATTCCTATAGAAAGCCAAGGCATTCGCTGGTCTGTCCGTCGGGAACCGATACAAGCCTTGCATGATCGCCGTCTTCATCTGCTCCGAACATTTCAGTTCAGTTCCGAACACCTCCTCGTCGAACTCTTCGTCGATAACGGGGACGTCCTCGCTTCTGGACATCAGGGAATACAATGTCCCCGCAACACCGAATATGTCTGCCTGCGGGTCAAAGTGCCTCATATTTCCGTCCTTGTTTTCCGGAGCCGAGTATGGACTGCATGAAGGGGCATCCCTGCGACTCTCCAATTTCCCACCTTTGCCGTACAGATGCGCAACACCGAAGTCTATCAGCACGGCTTCACCGTTCTCGTCTATTACGACATTTTCCGGCTTGATGTCAAGATGGAGTATTTTCTTGCTGTGCATCGCTTTAAGGGCAAGACACAAAGGACGGACAATCTTATCTAGGATTATCGTCTCTGATGCTGGGACACGGCCAGACTCAATCATGTCCTTGAGGGTTACACCCGCGTAATACTTCATCACGTAGAAATGTGTCCCAATTTCGTTACTGTAGAACTGTTCCTTTACCTCTGTGACACGGTTGTTCGCGATGCCCTTCATACTCAGGATGAAATCCGGCTCGCTCTGGAACAGGTTCTTATATTTTTCAAACCTTTCTGCATATCTCGCGGGACAGTCCACCTTTCCGTTCCTGTGATAGCAGTTTTTGTGGAAGATCTCCCGCGGGAAGAACTCCTTTATTGCTACAATCTCCTTTTCCCCTGTCCCCTTGTCTTGCCGTTCCGCCTTGTAGGTATAGCCGAAGGAACCGTTGCTGATGAAACTCAGGATCCTGTATTCGTTGTTCCCGTTCGATATGACAAAATCTTTGGGGAGTGCGTTGTTGATCGCATCCTCTTTCTCCTCACGCTTCCTATCCTCTTCCTCCTGCTTCTGCTTG
>SFJA01000094.1 GCA_004556005.1 Bacteroidales bacterium
TGTAATAATTCCTGTAGAGTTCCAGCGCTTCCTCCTCTGACAAGTCACAGCGGGTATAGACGCTCGCAAAGATGCCACGGGCAAAGTCGCCCCTGAGAGGGACGAAGTCTATTTCCGGAATCTCACTGCCCTGAAGCAGGCCGAGATTGCGACCTATCTCGATAAGATGCTGATGCTCAAAGGTTTTGTATGCAGAGATATTGTTGTTTCTCCAACTGAAATGTGTGGTGGCTCCAGGTTTCACTCCCGCGCCTGTCGAGCCTGTGATGGCCGTGACGTTGATTTGGTCTTTCAGCAGGCCGGCAGAGGCAAGAGGCAGCAGGGCAAGCTGTATCGCAGTTGCAAAGCAGCCCGGATTGGCCAGTTTGTCAGCTCCCGCAATTTCAGAGCGCTTCCACTCGGGCAGACCGTAAACATAGTCCTCGGACTCGTCGCGAAAGTCCTGAGCCAGGTCTATGACCTTCAGTCCTGCAGGAGCCTCGTGCTCCGCCCAGAAACTGCGGCTCTTTCCGTGAGCCGAGCACATAAACAGCAGATCGATTCCCTCAAGGTCAAGTTTGTCGGTAAACTTCTGCTCCGTTTCGCCGAATATGCCCGAATGCACCTGATAAAGGAAATTTCCCGCATTGCTCTCCGAGTGGACAAATGCAAGTTCCACCTCCGGATGGTTGAGAAGTATCCTTATCAGTTCACCGGCAGTGTAACCGGCACCGCCTGTTATTCCGACCTTAATCATCGATAAGCTCGTCTTTGTGGTTGAGATAATAAGCCCTGAGAGGAGTTGACATCAACTTGATAAAGCCTTTGGCCTCTTCGGAAGTCCAACCCTTGGCGCCCTCGCCGTATTCGCCCAACTTGTTCTTTACAAGGTCGTTAGGAGAATCTACACCGACGGTTTCGATGCAGTATGGCCTGAGCTTCAGGGTGACTGTGCCGCTGACGTTGCGCTGGCTGCTCTCGAGCATCGCCTCCATATCGCGCATGACCGGCTCCAGGTACTGGCTTTCGTGCAGGAACATTCCGTACCAGTTGCCTACCTGCTCCTTCCAGTACTGCTGCCACTTGCTGAGAGTGAATTTCTCAAGAAGCTTGTGTGCAGTGATAATCATCATAGGACCTGCTGCCTCGAAGCCCACGCGGCCCTTGATGCCAATGATGGTATCGCCCACGTGAATGTCACGGCCGACGCCCCAGGCAGCTCCGATAGCCTCTACAGCCTGGATTGCAGCGATCTTGTCGTCGAAGTGCTCGCCGTTCACGCTGCATATCTCGCCCTTGTCAAATCCGAGGGTCACCAGTTCCTCTCCTTCCTTGGTAGGATGCTTGAGAAACGCCTCTTCAGGCAGACCCTGCTTGGAGTCGAGAATCTCACCGCCGCAGATCGAGGTGCCCCAGAGACCTACGTTGTACGAATACTTAAGTTTCGTAAAATCAGCAAAATAGCCATTTGCGTTGAGGTAATCCACCTCTTCCTTGCGGCTGAGGTTGCCGTCACGGGTGAGGGTTATGATTTCCATATCAGGACACATCACGAGGAAGGTCATATCGAAGCGTACCTGATCGTTACCGGCACCCGTGGAACCGTGCGCAATGGCGTCTGCGCCAATGCTGTTGGCATAACGGGCAATGGCTATGCCCTGGAAAATCCTTTCAGAAGAAACGGAAATGGGATAGCAACCGTTGCGGAGCACATTGCCGTAAACCATATACTTGAGACTCTTTTCGTAGTACTCTTTGGTAACGTCGAGAGTAACGTACTCCTTTGCACCAAGCCTGTAGGCATTTTCTTCATTGGCCTTGAGCTGCTCGGTGCTGAATCCGCCGGTGTTTGCACACGCGGCATAAACCTCGTAACCCTTTTCCTTTGCAAGATACATCACCGTGTAGGAGGTATCAAGCCCGCCGCTGAACGCGACAACAACTTTTTTCTTCTTATCCATTTTGCTGAGTTTTGTTTTCTTCGTTTAACTTGTCTTCCGGACAATGAATCTCCAGATGCTCCTTAGGGTCATAAAGCAGCCCCGTGCAGATGCACATCTTGTAATCGTGATCCTTGAGGATGTCGAAATGCCTGCAGCCTTCGCATCCCTTCCAGAATTCGGGGTCGTTCGTCAGTTCGGTGAACGGAACCGGACGGAAGCCGAATTCGTAGTTGAGCTTCATTACCGCTGCTCCCGTGGTGATCGAGAAGATCTTTGCATCCGGGAAAAGCTTGCGGCTCAGCAGGAAGGTCTGCTCCTTGATGCGCCTTGAAAGGCCCATACCCCTGAATTTGTGGGCTACGATAAGTCCGGAGTTTGCAACGAAACTTTTGCCTCCCCACGACTCGATATAAGAAAATCCTGCCCACTCTCCTTCGTCAGTTACGGCGATTACCGCCTTGCCAGCCGTCATTTTGGAAATGATGTACTCGGGCGTCCTTCTTGCTATGCCCGTCTTGCGCTCCTGTGAGGAAATGAACACTTCGTCACATATCTCCTGAGCGTACTTGCTGTGGCTTGAGTCAGCCACCTTAACTTCAATATTCATTCTTGTTGTTTTGTCCCGGTTGATACACAAAGACCCTAACGGCAAGACAAACCGAGATTGTCAATTGCAATTATTGTCGGGTCGAAATTCTGTCTGGAGTGTTTGCACACTGGTGAATTTCCGATTTTTGGGAGGGTTCTACGCCTCCTGAACTCGGACTCGGGTACTTATATGAAGTGTGCCATACATTTGTGCCACAAAGTTAAACCAAAACAATCGAAAAAGCAAGACTTACACTTCGATTCCCAGTTCTCTGAACAAAGTAAGACTGTCCTCATTGAGTCTTCCTTTTGATTGAATGGCAATTATAGTGATTATTCAGAATTATTTGATAAATTTGCAGGCCGCGTTTGGCTCTGTCTCGGGATTTTATTTCGGAATTTGACAAACTGCGTCGGACTTATGAATTAGTAGTGCACTATATTATATGAAAGTAATGAAATTCGGGGGAACCTCAGTCGGTTCTCCGGCCCGTATCAAGAGCGTGGCCGAATTGATAACAGCCCCTTGCAGTCAGCGCAACCTCGTTGTGCTCTCGGCTATGTCAGGTACAACAAACACCCTCGTGGAGATTTCCGACTATCTTCACAAGGGCAACCGTGAAGGTGCAAAGGAAACCATAGGGCGTCTCAAGTCGCTTTATGCCGGACATATCGCGGCGCTCTACGAAAGCGAAAAATATAAAAAGGAAGCCGAGCAGTATATCAACGGATGTTTCTCCCTTATCAGCAACATCACAAAGCAGTTGTTTACCAGTGTGGAAGAAAAGATCATCCTCGCACAGGGAGAACTGATTTCTACACATATGATGTATTACTATCTGCTCGAAAAGGGGGTAAAGGCGGTTCTTCTGCCGGCACTTGACTTTATGCGCACCGATGCCAACGGAGAACCCGATTCAGATGCCATCAAAGCCAGGCTCCTTCCTCTCATTGAGGCCGAAGCGGATGCCGAACTCTTTATTACCCAGGGATTTATCTGCCGTAACTTCCACAACGAGGTTGACAACCTTCTCCGCGGCGGCTCTGACTACACTGCATCCCTGGTCGGAGCAGCCGTACAGGCAAGCGAAATCCAGATTTGGACAGACATTGACGGTATGCACAACAATGACCCGCGCGTGGTCGAAGGCACTTCTCCGGTGCGCCACCTCAACTTTGACGAGGCCGCCGAGCTCGGTTATTTCGGAGCAAAGATCCTTCATCCTACCTGCATTCTTCCGGCAAAATACGCCAACATTCCGGTAAGGCTTCTCAATACTATGGAACCTGACGCCCCGGGAACCACGATCGACAACAATCTCGACCCGGGCACCATCAAGGCCGTCGCAGCCAAGGACAACATTACCGCAATCAAGATCAAGTCCAGCCGAATGCTTCTCGCTCACGGTTTCCTCCGCAAAGTCTTTGAGATATTCGAAAGCTATCATACTTCCATCGATATGATCTGCACCTCCGAGGTCGGAGTGTCAATGTCAATAGATAACACCAAGCACCTCAGCGAGATAGTAACCGACCTCAAGAAATACGGAACGGTTACTGTCGATACCGATATGTGCATAGTCTGCGTTGTCGGCGATATGGATTGGGAAAACCTCGGATTCGAATCGCGCGCAATGGACGCCCTCAAGGACATTCCTGTCCGAATGGTATCATACGGAGGAAGCAACTACAACATCTCCTTCCTCGTAAAGTCATCCGACAAGCGCCGCACCCTCTGCGCCCTGAGCCGGTTCCTCTTTGCCGACACCGGCAGGTCATAGGACTCGCGCGAAAAGATAATGAGTTGTATGCCAATTAGATAGAGACAATTCTAATGCTTAAAGGACAATTCCCGGTTGAAAAGTTCGCTTCTTTGCGGACACCGTTCTACTACTACGACCTGCCGCTGCTGCGCCGTACGCTCAACAAGATTCGAGAGTGCATCGAGCCTTATCCGCAGTTCCACGTCCACTACGCAGTTAAAGCCAATTTTAACGGGAAGATTCTTCAGGAGATTTCTCGTTGCGGATTCGGTGCGGACTGCGTCAGCGGGGGAGAGATCCGGGCGGCGCTGCAGAATGGATTTGCCCCGGAAAGCATTGTGTATGCGGGAGTTGGCAAGAGTGACGAGGAGATCCTTCTCGCCCTCGACGCCGGAATTGCCCGTTTCAACGTCGAGTCTGCTGCCGAGCTTGAGGTCATAAACGAACTTGCCCTTTCGCGCGGTGTGGTCGCCCCGGTAAGCCTCCGCGTCAATCCAGACATCGGCGCGCATACCCACGCCAATATCACTACCGGTCTGGCGGAAAACAAATTCGGCATCAACTACGAACAATTGCCGGGCGTCATTGAATTGGCGGACAGCCTGCCCGGTGTCGAATACAAGGGCCTGCACTTCCACATCGGCTCCCAAATCCTTGAAATGGATGATTTTGTGGCGCTTTGTAACCGCATCAATGTCCTATGTCCTAGCCGAACAGATACTCCGCCAACGCCGCGGCAGACTTGTTCCTGCCGCTTCGTCTGCTGCTGCCGTGGGATACTCCTCCTCCGCTGTCGGTGCTGCGGGTGTCTCGGGTTCCGGTGCTGTTGCTGGTGCCGCTGCTGGTGTTGCGGGTTCCGGTGCTGTTGCTGGTGTTGCAGGTGCTGCGGGTGCTGCGGGTGTTGCGGGTTCCGGTGCTGTTGCTGGTGCCGCTGCTGGTGCTGCTGGTGTTGCAGGTGCTGCGTCGGCGTCGGTGCTGGGTGCTGCGGGTGTTGCGGGTTCCGCTGCTGGTGTTGCAGGTGCTGCTGGTGTTGCAGGTTCCGGTGTCGCTGCGGGTGTTGCAGGTTCCGGTGCTGTTGCTGGTGCCGCTGCTGGTGTTGCAGGTGCTGCGGGTGTTGCGGGTTCCGGTGCCGCTGCTGGTGTTGCAGGTGCTGCGGGTGTTGCGGGTGTTGCGGGTGTTGCGGGTTCCGGTGCTGTTGCTGGTGCCGCTGCTGGTGTTGCAGGTGCTGCGGGTGTTGCGGGTTCCGGTGCTGGTGCTGGTGCCGCTGCTGGTGTTGCAGGTTCCGGTGCTGTTGCTGGTGCCGCAGGTGCTGCGGCGTCGGTGCTGGGTGTTGCGGGTTCCGGTGTCGCTGCTGGTGCTGCGGCGTCGGTGCTGGGTGATATCAATGTCGGTGGCGGCCTTGGCATCAACTACTACCACCCCAACCACCTCGACGTGGCCGAATTCTCCCAA
>SFJA01000095.1 GCA_004556005.1 Bacteroidales bacterium
GATCTTACTCTGCCGGCTGCCACTTGCAGCGGACAGGTGATACGATGGCTCCGTCCTTCTTGAGCTGGGCGAAAGCCTTGTCCACCTCCTTGCGGTCAAGTCCGGAAAGGGTGGCCACTTCTCCGGCAGACACAGGCTTGCCTGCGCTACGCATAGTATCGAGAACCTTTGCTGTTGTTTCCATACGGACTAGAGTTCAGCGATTGACTGTTTGCGGAATGCCTTGCCGAGTTTCTCAAGCTCGAGGGTTGCCTTGCGTGCACGGGCGGCAGCGGCCTTGTTGCCTTCTGCGGCCTTTGCGAGGTCTGCCTGAAGTGCGGCGATGACCTCATTGATCTTTGCGATTGTCTCTTTCATTGTTGTCGTAGTTTATTTGATGTTGTTGTTCCTGTATTCTGCCGTGATGTCCCTGAAAGAACGGTGACCTTCGATGTAGTCGGCATAGAGGTCTTCCGCCTCGCGTCCCCTTAGGAAACTGCACTTCCCGCAAATAGGGCAGTTGCCGAGACACTTGAACTCTTCGCGGATGAATTCAAGTCTCTCCTCCCTTGTCGATGTCTCTATGTCCGGCGTCACCATTCTTCTAGGATAATTTCTACACAAAGGTAATATTTTGATTCCGGATTTCCCTCGCTGTTCATAAAAACCGTGGTATTGTAGATAAGGCGATAATAATCATTGTCGATCCATCAAATTAATTTCTGAAAATTTGCAAGGGGGGAATCTTTATCTTTGCAATCTTCACGGCGCAATCGGCAATCAGCGGGAGGCTACCTGGATGGTCAGGATAATCCATTCCGCCATCAGCAGAGGAGAAATGGACTCTGTCATCATTGTCTCCCCTCAGGCAATGCCAGAGAGGAAAGAACTGTTTTTTTCATAAAGATATCCAATAGCATAGATATTGCAATATACGGAAAAAGATTAAAATAGAACAAATGTCATCAACGATATCATTGTCTGCTGACAAAAAGTCAGTGAAAAAAGGCGACAGTGTCACTGTTAACTGGACCAGCGAACTGCCGGACTCGCTCGTGCTCGTGATTGAGGACGGCGATACGGTGCAGCGCGTGCAGGTGCCCGATTCGGGGAGCAGGGTATGCTGGTCAAACAGAGCAACGAAGAATATGGAATTTACCCTCATAGCGGCTACCGGGTCCAAAAAGGAAAGAGCTAGACTTACGGTCAAGGTGCACGAGGCGGGTAGTCCTTTTGGCTCAGCGAATAGTTCCGGGAGCGGCAGTGCCTCCGGGAATGGCAGTGCGGCTGGAACCGGGAAGTTTCAGTTATGGAAAGAGAAGATGCAGGCACGCTTTTCAGTTGCAAAGGCGCAGTTCCAGTACAGCTGGGCCGCGAAGAAGACCTGGCAGAAAGTACTCTGGATTGCCCTGTGGGTGCTCTTCTTCGTAATGTTGATTGTTGCAATCGTAAAATAGTGCAGCCCTATGTTGTTTTTCCTATCCATACTGCTGCAGATTTTTCTTCTCAGATTGCTTTTCTCGGTGCTGTTCAGGACCTTTCTCTCCGGTCGACCTGACGTTGGAGGTAAAGAGGACGACTACGGCAGAACGGACGACTCCGGCTGGACCTGGTACGAAGGTACGTGGGAATTTGACTCCGACGATCCTCGTCGCTCGAGCGGTAATGCTGGCGGTAGCAGTCGCAGTGGCGGGTATGGCGGTTATCGCGGCTACGGTGGTTATGGAGGGTATGGTGGCAACGGTGGATCTTTCCGTGGTTACGGCGGGTATGGTGGCAACGGCTATCCGTTTCAGGACAATTCTGCCGCTGTTGCCAGCGCTTACCGAACCCTAGGTGTTACGCCCGATGCGAGCGACTCCGAGGTCAAGTCAGCATACAAGAGGCTCGCGCTCAGATTCCATCCCGATCGCTATGCCTCAGCCGGGCGCGAAGAGCAGCACAGTGCCGAAGAACAGTTCAAGAAAGTCAACGAGGCCTACCAGGTCATCAAAAAGAAGCGGGGGTTGGACTAGTCGTTGCCGGTTTGGTCCCACCTGCGCAGCAGTGAAAGATTGCTTATCTTTGCAGCCATTATGAAGAGTATTACAGTAGTTGCGGCGGTGATCCGCAATAGCAAAGGAGAGATTTTCGTTACCCAGCGTGGGTATGGCGAGTTCAAAGACTGGTGGGAACTGCCAGGGGGTAAGGCTGAGCCGGGTGAGACTATGGAGCAGGCTCTCAGGCGTGAGATTATGGAGGAACTTGAGACCGAAATTAGCGTTGACAGTTTCATTACCACGGTCGAGTATGACTATCCTTCTTTTCATCTTACTATGCACTGCTACTGGTGCAGCGTCTTGTCCGGCAAGCTGGAACTTAAAGAGCACGAGGCTGCAAAGTGGCTCGCTCCGGATGAGCTGACGTCCGTAAACTGGTTGCCGGCCGACTTGATACTTCTTCCATTTTTGAAATAGAAGCTGCACGTCCGACCCAACGGAACAGTCAATCATACAGGATAGAATTTTTCTTGCGCCGAATCTGCATTGGCAGTCCTGAGACGCAATGGTCAGCCGAAAATCAGCATAAGGAGCGCAGTGGCAAACGTGGATATTACCAGCAATGGAAGCATAGGGTCGAGAGCCTTGTCCTGACGAGTCCAGACTCCTTTCAGATGCATTGCGAAGAGGGGCAGTGTTAGTATGTAGCAATACAGCACTGTTCTTTTTAATGCAATCAGGCTGAAGCAGATAAGAAGTATCCATCCGGCACAAATGAGTATGGTCTGGTATATGCGTGCCTTTTTTAGTCCAAGTTTTATGGCTACGGTGGTCCTTGTGGCAGCATCGGTTTTCATATCCCGAATATTGTTGACGTTCAGAACTGCCACGCTCCAGCAGCCTATGGCTGTTGCCGGCAGAGCCCAAAGAAGGGAGAAGCTGTGAGTGCAGATGTAAGCTGCGCCCAAAACTGACACCAGGCCGAAAAAGATAAATACGAAGATGTCCCCCTTGCCCCTGTAGCCGTAAGGATTCTTTCCCAAAGTATAATGCATCGCCGCCCAAATTGCCGCAGCGCCCAAAAGCACAAGGAGAAGCGGCTCGAGCGCGAAGAGGGTCCCGAAGCTGAAGTAAATCATAAGCAGGCCGCTGATGCAGCAGAGAACGGCGGTAGCTGCTATGAGAGAATTCATCTCCGACAGGCTTATCTCGCCGTCCTGCAGCGAATAGTGTATGCCCTGACGCTCAGCCGTATCCGTTCCGTTGAGAGTGTCGCCGAGCTCGTTGGACAGATTTGAAAGAATCTGAAGCAATGCTGTCGTGAGCACTAGTGAAATCACGACGCTGACTTTGAGAGGTCCGCAGTTGAGACTGATTGCCAATCCTGCCACGATTCCGGCAAGGGAAAGGGGCAAAGTGCGCAGACGCATTGATTTGATGCAGGATTTGAATGTCATTTCTCTCCAATATACATACGGCAGATGCCGAAAGTGAAAGATTTGTGCATTACGTTATTGTAGCCGCAGGCCCTCATTGTGGCCATCCATTCATCCTTCTTCGGGAAGTTGATCACGGACGCGGGGAGGTAAGAGTATGCCGCTTTCTCGCCAGAAACCAGCCCTCCTATCCAAGGAAGAATTGTCTTGAAATATAGGCAGTAGAGCCAGCTCAATACGGGATTTGAAGGGACGGACAGCTCCAGAATAACCAGCCTGCCCCCGGGCTTGAGCACCCGCAGAATCTCTTTCAGGGAGAGCTCCCGGTTTTCGAAGTTCCTGATTCCGAATGCAATGGTAGCCCTGTCGAAACTCGCGTCGGCGTAGCGCATAGCTTCGCAATTGCCCTGCTCAACGCTTATACGCCCCGAAAGACCGGCCTGCGAGACCTTGCGTCTCATCACTTCGAGCATGCCCTCCGAAAGGTCAAGTCCGCACACTCTTGTTCCATCGCCGCTGTGCCGGGCAATTTCCAGGCTAAAATCTCCTGTTCCACAGGCAAGGTCCAGAACGCTTTTGTCCTCATTGCCGTCAATTATCCATTTTAAAGCCCTTTTCCTCCAGCTGCGGTCCACTCCCAATGACAGGATGTGGTTCAACTTGTCATAATCTTTTGCAATGGAGTCAAAGAGTTGCTGTATTTTTTCCGCCTTGGGTCCTTTCATTTTTGATAATTTTGCTACTTGCAAAGATACTGCATATTATGACGAATATCAAAAGGCTGGCAGCTTCGAATCACTCCATAACCTCAACGTAAAAACTCACGGGGCGGAAGCCGTCGTTGCAGCTTATGAAGAGACGGTCATCATTGCCCAGTCCCCTCAGCAGTGGCGGCATCTCAGCGGGCATCCCATGAAGGCCCCCGTTACGTTCTGCAAGGACATACAATATTGCTTCTTCAATCTTCATCATTGTCCCATTACGAAACTCTTCATTTCCTCTTCCAGAAGAAGGAATACCTTTGAAATCAGATAACCGTCAGCCACGGCGTGGTTCATCCGTACGGTTAAGGGCATCATCATCCTTCCGCCGATTTCCTCATATTTCCCCCAATTGATGATGGGCTGGTAATATAGATATCCGTCAGGAAGTTCCACGTGAAGGGATTCATATGACACCCAAGGGATGTATGAGGCATCGAACCAGTTGGGATGGTGCTCCATGTCGAAGAGGAACTCCCTCGTCTGCTTGGCTGCTTCTATGTCTGCCTTGCTGGCTTCATAGAAGGCTTGGTAGTCGGGATTGTACTCCGTGTACACTGGTGTGCATGTCTCTGTGTCTTCGTGGAAGACATATTGGCATGGGTTGATCCTGTCGTATATGACCACCTGGTCAGTCTGCCAGAGATAGCCCATGCGGTAGTCTTCCCTCGAGTTCAGAACCTTTGCCAGCAGGTACAGGAAGTTGATGTAGAATTTCGTTCCGCTCCTGTGCGAATGTTCCACCAGGTCCGTCACATCAATCCTGTGGGTGATGGA